>CANJKY010000163.1 GCA_947474875.1 Gemmataceae bacterium | reverse complement strand
TTGGTGGTCTCGCCGGGGGCGAAGGTGAGGGTGCCCGATGCGGTTTGGTAGTCGCTGCCGGCGGCGGCGGTGCCGTTCCCGGTGGCGTAGGCGACGGTGACCGGCTGGCTGCTGGGGGCGGACAGGGTGACGGTGAACGTGACCGTGCGGGTCCCGGTGTTGCCTTCCGTGACGGTCGCGTCGCCGATCCGCAGCGACGGCACGTCCGGCGAGGCCCAGTCGCCGTCGTTGAGCAGCACCGCGACGGAGTTCGTGCCGTACTGGTCGTAGTTGACCCCGACTGCCAGATCCGGGCGTCCGTCGCCGTTGAAGTCCCCGGCGGCGGGGCTGCCGAGGTTCCACCCGCCGACGTCGACGTCCTCCGGCCCCTCGAACGTCCCGTCCCCACGGCCCAGGAACAGGTTCAGCGGGCCGTAGTCGTCCGAGCCCTCCCCGGCTACGAGGGCGTCGAGCCGGCCGTCGCCGTTGAAGTCCGCCGCCACCAGCGAATGTCCCGAGTAGGCCTGCGAGCTGATTCGGGCGGCGAACGTCCCGTCGCCGCGACCAGGCAGGACGTTCAACGAACCCCCCACGGCGTTGCTGGTGGTGACCAGGTCGGGGATGCCGTCGCCGGTAAAGTCGCCGACCGTCACGTCCGTCGGGTAGATGGCGGTCGCGAAGGTGCCAGAAGGGTAGCCGTTGCCGAGGGTGCCGTCCCCGTTGCCCAGCCACACCCCGACCCAACCCTGGTTGCCGTCTCCGTAATCCGTCACGACCACGTCGGGGATGCCGTCGGCGTTGAGGTCGTCGATCACCAGCGAGGTGGGCGATGGAAAGTGCTCGGTCAACTGACAGGTCGAGAACCCGCCCGCGCCGTCACCCAGCAGCACCTCGATGTAACCGCCGGTGCCCGAGAACATCTCCAGGCCGGTCACCACCACCAGGTCCGGTTTCTGGTCGGCGTTGAAGTCGGCCACGCCGACCGAGACGGGCGTCGTTTGACCACTCTGGATCGGCACCGCGAAGGACGACCGGAAGGTGCCGTCGCCGTTGCCGAGGCGGACGCGAACGGAATAGGCGTGAGTCGTCGCCAGGTCGAGATTGCCGTCGCGGTTGAAGTCTCCGGCCGCGAGCGCGCCCCCGGAGGCACCGCCGGCGGAGTGCCTGGGGGCGCTGAACCCGCCTTGGCCGTCGCCCAGAAGCACGGTGACGCCGTGGCTGCCGGTCGTCGGGTCGAAACTCGCAGTGGCCAGGTCGAGGTGGCCGTCGTTGTTGAAGTCGTCTGTCACCACCCCCCCAATGTTGGTGCCGACAGGGAAGTTGGTGACCGGGCTGAAGCTGGGCACGGTGCGGTCTTCGAGTGCCTCGATGGAGAGGCGGGTATGCTTCGTCATGGGAAGTTCTCCTCGCACGGTTTGGCCTGCGGTACCATGGCGAGAGCACTCCCCAGGCGCGCAGACCGGGCGCCGGGGCGGTGCCGGGCCGGTGGGGGCTTGCTTGGCGGTAAGGACCCCACCGGCCGCTTTCACACTCGAATCGGTCCGACGGACCCGGCTACTCCTCCTCCCGCCGCGGGGCGGGCAGCATCTCGCGGTACCTGGCACGTTCCGTCCGCCATCTCGCCGCCTCCTCCGGCCGGTCCGTGGCGGTGTACAGCTCGACCAGCCGGTCGAGGGTCTCGGGGATGCGCTTGTCGGCCGGCGGCGGGATGGTCGTCTCGCGGGCCTTCATCCCCTCGTACCCCTTGAGTAGCAGCGGCTCCGCGTCCTCGTACTTCTTCTGACCCAGGAGCGAGGTGCCGAGCAACGCCTGCGTGTTGAACGTGGACCAGGCGTCCGGCTCCTTCCGCTCGCGGACGGCCAGGCACTCGCGGAGTATCGGCTCGGCGGCGGCGGGCTGCCCGCACCGGACCAGTTCGAGCGACACCTGCGCGAGCAGCCCGGCGAACTGGAGGCTGTCTTTCGGGGACCGCTTCCGGTGCCGGCCCACGAACTCGGCGAACGTGGCCGCCGCTTTCTCGCCCCGGTTGGCCTCGCCGTACGTTTTGCCGAGGGCCCCCATCGTGGCGAGCGTGTCGGGGTGGTCGGGGGGGTACTTGGCCCCCCGCAGCTTCAACGCCTCTTCGAGGAGCGGCACGGCCTTGTCGGGTCGGCCGCTCTGCCGGTAGGCGACGGTCAGGTTGTACATGCAGGCGAGCGTGTCGGGGTGGTCGGGGGCGAGCCTGGATTTCGACTTCCCCAGCACCACTTCGAAGAGCGGGATGGCCTTGTCGGGTTGGCGGCCGTCCACGTACGCCGTGGCCAGGTTGTTCATGACGGTGAGCGTGTCGGGGTGGTCGGGGTTGCGCTTCCGCCACTTCGCCAGGGTCTCTTGGAAGAGTGGGAGGGCCTTGTCGGGTCGACCGCTGTCCTGGTAAGAAGCGGCCAGGTTGACCATGCTCTGGAGCGTGTCGGGGTCGTCGGGGCCGAGCTTCTCCTGCCTCCTCGCCAGCGTCTCCTCGTGAAGCCGCACGGCCTTCTCGAACTGGCGGAGGTCGTGGTAGGTCGTGGCCAGGTTGTTCATGCTGGTGAGCGTCCAGCGGTGGTCGGGGTCGCCCGCCCTCCGCTTCTTCACTGTCTCTTCGTAGAGCGGCATGGCCTGGTCGGGTTGGCCGTTCGCCTTGAGCGCCATGGCCAGGTCGTCCATGCCGTCGAGCGTGCTGTAGTCATCGGGACCGAGCTTGGCCTTGAAGGTGGCCAGGGACTTCTGGAGCACCTCGATCGCCAGGGCCGCTTCCCCCAACGCGATCAGCGACCGGCCCAGGGTGTGCTGCATCGCGGCCACTTCCAGCGGGTCGCCGATGGCCGAGCCGTCCAGCTCCCGGACGGCCGTGGTCAGGTTCCCCAGCAGCACGTCCTGGAGCGGCCGGCCCGACTCCGCGATCTTCCTCGGGTCCAGCCCGGCGAACACCGAGCCGAGGATCCGGTTCCCCTTCCGGGCGAAGGCCAGGTTCCGCTCCGCCTCCTCCCGCTTCTCGTCCGCCAGGAGCTTCGCCCGCCGTTCGCCGTCCGCCCGCTCGGCCTCGCGGCCCTTCGCCCGCCGCTCCTCTTCGGCCGCCCGGTTGGCCTGCACCAGCCCGAGCGTCGTGCCGACCACCCCGGCCACCAGCGCCACGAGCACCAGGGCCGCGGCGATCACCTGCGGCCGGTTGCGGCGGACGAACTTCTTGAGGCGGTATCCGGCCGACGGCGGGCACGCCTGCACCGCCTCGTCCGCCAGGTACCGCTGCACGTCGGCGGCGAACCCGTTGGCCGTGTCGTACCGGCGGGTGCGGTCCTTCTCCAGCGCCTTCATCACGATCCAGTCCAGCTCCCCCCGAACCAGCCTGGTCAGCATCGCCGGCTCGGTGCCGCGGTTGGCGGCCAGGGTCGGCAATCCGTCCGCCGTGCTCAGCTTGGTGCTCGGCCTGGACGGCTCCTGTTCCCGGATCACGCGCAACATCTCCAGCACGCCGGCCTTTTCCAGCTCCTTGCGGCTGAACGGCGGGCTGCCGGCCAGCAGCTCGTACAGGAGCACGCCCAGCGAGTACACGTCGCTGCGGGTGTCGATGTCGATCTGGTTCACCTCGGCCTGCTCGGGCGACATGTACTCCAGCGTGCCGACGATGGCGCCGAACCCGGTGACCAGGGTCTTCTCGGTCAGCGGTTGCCCGGCCGCCTTGGCGATGCCGAAGTCGATCACCTTGGGCACCGGCCGGCCGTCGTAGAGGGCGACCAGCACGTTCGACGGCTTGATGTCCCGGTGGATGACCCCCTTCTGATGCGCGTGCTGCACCGCCTGGCACACCGGCACGAACAGTTCCAGCCGCTGCCGGGGCGTCAGACGGTGCTCGTCGCCGTACCGGGTGATGGGCACCCCCTTGACCAGCTCCATGACGAAGTACGGCCGGCCCGCGTCGGTCGTGCCGGCGTCGAGGACCCTGGCGATGTTCGGGTGGTCCATGAGCGCGAGCGCCTGCCGCTCCGCCTCGAACCGGGCGAGCACCTGACGGGAGTCCATCCCAACCTTAATGAGCTTCACCGCGACCAGCCGCCGGACCGGCTCGGTCTGCTGGGCCATCCACACCGCCCCCATCCCGCCCTCGCCGATCGGCTCGACCAGCTTGTACGGGCCGATCACCGCGCCGGGCTGCTCGTGAACGGGCGGCAGGTCCAGGGTGACGGCCGGGGCCGGGCCGGCGTCGGTAAGCTTCTGTTGCGCGGCGGTGCCGACCTCCCGGTGGGCCGCCAGCAGCGCCTCCACCTGGCCGCGCAGCTCCGGCCGGCCGGCGCAGGCCCGGTCCAGGAAGGCCGGCCACTGGTCGGGGGGGTGCTGTTCCACGGCCTCCAGGAAGATCGCCTTCGCCGGGTTGGGGTCCGCGTTCATGGTGCGTGCCTTTCCCCTTCTCGCGGATACGTGCGAGAATGGCGCGGAAAATGTCTCAGAAAAACCGAAACTCAGTCGGGACCCGCCCCGGTGCCGAGCCGTGCGTGGAGCCAGGCCCGCGCGTAGGTCCACTGGCGGTAGGCGCTGGCCCGGGACGTGGACAGGGCTTGCGCCGCCTCCTCGACGGACAGGCCGGCGAAGAGGCAGAGTTTGGCGACCCCCGCGGCCTCGGGGTCTTCGGCGGCCAGGAGGGTCAACAGTTCATCGAGGTCGAGGAGGACGTCCGGGTCGGCCTGCTCGAGCGGCTCGGCCCGGGACAGGTCAACCCGCCGGCGCGTGCCGCCGCGCTTGTGCGTCTTCTTGCTCCGGGCGTGCTCGACGAGGATGCGGCGCATGGCCTCGGCCGCCGCCGCGATGAAGTGCCCGCGGCCGGAGAAGTGCTGGTCGCCGACCAGCCGCAGGTACGCCTCGTGAACGAGAGCGGTGGGCTGGAGCGTCTGCCCCGGCTTCTCGGTCGCCAGCCGCACCCCGGCCAACCGTCGCAGTTCGGCGTACACGAGCGGGAGCAACTCGGCCGCCGCCTTCGGGTCGCCGGCGTCGATCGCGGACAGGAGTCGGGTGACGTCGGACATGCGACCGAGTGTACCGCCGCGGACCCGAATCGGGAGGGGAAAATCGGCCGCGGGGTTGCCATCTGTTCCGTCACCGGCGCGATCCGCGGTCGCGTCGACCCGGTCGGCCTGCACCGAACTCGCCGCCCGGTTCTAACACCGACGGTCGGCCGACCCGATTGAGCCCTCGTCCGCCTCGTCGGCCCAGGCGGCGGCCAGCACGGCCAGCGGGTGGCCGCGGTGACGGTGGGCACAGCGGCGAAACACTTCCGCCGGTTCCGCCGGGCGTTGGTCCGTTCGATCTCGAAGGATCAGAAGGCCGCGTACCGGCATCTAAAGCTGAAGCCGGCCGCACCCCCAGGTCAGAAGTCGGTCAGAAACGCCAGAATTCTGGTGCTGATCGAGGTGAACGAGCAGATGGCGTTCGTACGGCCGGCGGCGGTTGCGGTCGTGGTGGCCCAACTGCGGACGACGAGAACACCGGGGGTCGTTCTGTTCGCACCGCCGAACGGCGGGTTCGCTTCGCTCCGGCCGGTGGCTCCGTTTAACCCGGACGTGTCACCGGCGGGGACAGCAGTTCGGAGGGCGTTCCGCTTCTGGGCGACCGCTCGGACCGCCGTGCTGCGGCACCGGGCGGTGTGGTGGGCGGAGGCAGACGGGTTCCTGGCCGAGCAGGTGGGCCGGCAGCGGATGACCACCCGGCATCTGATCGAGACGTTGTTCGAGCGGGTGGTGCGACTCGAAGCTGATGACGAATCTGGAAATTGATAATAGTGGGGTTGTGCCCACAATCGTACGGGCTGTTGTCGGCGCCGGTGTTCTGCACCCGCACCGACGGGGCTTTGACAAGAAGAACGTGCTGCGGGCTTTCAAGGCGGTCGTCCGGACGGCTAATGAGACCAAAGCGACCGGTGAGCCAGACCGTATCCCCGCGGGGATGCGGTTCCACGACTGCCGGCACACGGTGGCCTCCATTCTCCTTTCGGCCGGCCAGTCCCTCCGTGCCGTCAGCCGACGACTCGGGCACGCGCGGCCGGAGATGACCTTACGTGTCTACGCCCACTGCATGCCCATGCACGAGGAGCGGCGGGCGGCGGAACTGGAGCGTATGCTGACAAGCCCCCGCCCCGCGAATCACGTCACGGGGAAGCAAGTACCGTTCGCTTGGCGCTCAGTCAGTGGGCGAGGGCGGAGGTGGACTGACCGCCCGGCGGGAGCGAGCGGATGATCGGCAGGTTGCGGAGCACGGGGGTGTGGGTGGTGCGGTCGGCGGGCGGGTCTGGCGGTGAGTCGGTTACCGTGAACGGGCGGGTGCAGTGCCCACACGGGGCCGCGTCGCCGGCTGTCGGGGTGGGCAGCAGGTTCACCCCGCGACAGTGCGGGCACAGGACGACGTGCATAAGACCTCTTCTCACAGCGGACTGGATACCAGCTTGGCCGCATCCGTGCGGTCGTCTCCGTTTCCGCCTTCGGCGGTTGTCACGTCTACGGATCTTGGGGCGTCCGTGATCGCCCCTGCTCCGGTGGGCCGGCAGCGGTCGGATTAGAACGTGTCCGTCGAGCCGGTCGGGCGGGCGGTGGTGGAGCCGGTGTAGACGTAGCTCGGGGGGCGGGGGGGGCGGGGGCTGGTCGAGCCGACCGGCGGGGCGTACGTGCCGATCGGGTCGCTGCCGAGGCCGCCGATCAGGTCGCCCCCGACGTTCGTCGCAACCCCCTTCGGCAGCGTCAGGGCCACCGTCACCGTGTACGACCCGGCCGCCAGGTAGACGCCCCCCGTCGCGGCCGGCTGGGTCGACGACGCCGTCAGGGTGAGCACCTCCTTCCCTTTGGCGTCGGTCACGGTCAGGGTGAGACTGCCGCCCGGCACGTCCGGCAGTGACCCGCTGGACAGGTAGAACTGGAACAGCCCGCTGGCGGACACCGACAGGCTGCCGGCCGCGGTCGTCAACTGCTGGTTGAACTGGCCCATGGCGAGCGGGTCCAGGTTCGCCCCCTGCGGCGGAGCGAAGGGGACCTTCAGCCGGTAGTTGTCGGTCACCTTGTCCACCCCGGCCGGGACCGCCAGCCGCAGGTAGAAGGTGCCGCCTGGGGCGACGCCGGACACCTGGACGGTGTACCCGCGGGCGTCGCTCTGGAGGAACTGGGCGAGCAGCGGGTTGCCGTCTGCGTCGTACGCGGTCAGGGCCGGCGGCGCGCCGTCGGCCTTGGCGCCGCGGACGCTCACCACGGCCGCCTGCCCGGCCGCATCTGCCGGGGCGGTTATCCGGTACCAGTCCACGTCCGCTCGGCTTTCGAGCACCGCCCGGTAGCCGCCGTTGCCGTTCGCCCCGTCGAGCGGCGTCGCCACGCCGCGGGCGTCGTCGGCCCCGTCGTCCTTGAGGTACTTGGCGTCCGCGTTCGGTTCGTCCTTGAACCCG
>CANJKY010000162.1 GCA_947474875.1 Gemmataceae bacterium | reverse complement strand
CAGCGGGTCTTCTCGGCCGGGTTCGGGCACGTCCGATACCGCCGGTCGATCTCGACGGGCGTCAGGTGCGGGGCGACCGGGATCTGGGTCATGAGGTGTACCTCCTCCCCATCATACCCGGTTACGGTTCAACCCGATTTGGTATCACTGGTCGAGATCGAACAACCCCTCGAACTCGCTCAGATCCACCACCTGATCCGCGAACACCCCGGTGCCGTGGAACACGAACCAATCCGCCCCGTCACCGCCGGTCAGCCGGTCCGCCGCGTCGTCGTCGAACACGGTCGGGGCATCGCCCTCCGTCCGCAGCACCGCCGCGGCGTTGACCCCGCTTGTGCCGGTGCCGGACAGGTTCGCCACCCGATCGGCGAAACTCCGCCCGGACGTCCATTCGGCCCGGATCAGGTTAAGGGCGGTCAGGTTGGCGTCGAACGTCGTGTACCCCGCGATCATCAGGTCGTCGGCGCCGTTGCCGCCGATCAGGTCCGCCCCCCGCCCGCCGATCAGCACGTCCCGGCCGGCACCGCCGAGCAGGGTGTCGTCGCCGTCGCCGCCGACGAGGATGCTCGGCCCACCCCCGGCCTTCAGTCGGTCGTCCCCGGCCCCGCCGAACGCCACCACCGGCAGCGTGATGCCGCCAGCGATCTGCACTCGGTCGTCGCCGGCGTTGGCGTAGACGACGATCGAGGTCACGCCCGCCCACGTCGTCTGCGCGCCGTTGAGGAACACTTTGATCTCGGGCGCCCCGCCGCCGGGGTTCACCTTGATGTCGTCGTCGCCGTCGGTGCCGGTGATCGTGAGCACCCCTTGCACCAGCGTGACGCCCGGCGTCGCCGACACGACGAGGGCGCGCGTCACCGGTGTGGCGCCGCCGTCCTTGTCTGTGACGGTCAGGGTGAGGATGTATGTGCCCGCCTGGGTCGGGGTGAACGCGAACGTTGCCCCGGTGGTCGCCACGCCGGTCAGGTCGATCGGGGCGCCGCCACGCGACACCTGCCACGAGTACGCGAACCCGGCCGCGGTGTCGGCGGCGCCGGGGTCGGTGACGCCAGACCCGAACGCCAGGCCAGCGCCTTGTTGCCCCGTCGTGGGGCCGGTGATGGTAACGGCGGGCGCGACGTTCGTGACGGTGATCGTCCGCTCGGCGGTCGCCGAGCCGCCGTCTTCGTCGGCCACCGTGAGCACGATGCGGTAGCTGCCGTTGTCGTTCGGCGTGAAGGCGAACGACGGGCTGTTGCCGCCGGTGGCGAACGGTGTCGCGGCGCCGTCCTTGTACACCTCCCACCTGAAGGTGAGCGTGTCGGCCGACCCGGCGGGGTCCGTAGCCGTCCCGGTGACGGCGATCGCCGTGCCCTCGACGCGAACGTCGCCGACCGAGTCGATCGACGGAATCGGGTTGGCGTTCAGGATGTTCACTGTCGCCGAGTTGATGGCACTCGCACCGGATGTGTCGGTGACGCGCAGCCAGACGGTGCGGGTCGCCCCGGGGTACCCGTCGAGCAGGGCGGCGGAGAACGTCGTGCTGGTGCCGGTGGCGTCGTCGAACTCGCCGTCGCCGTCCAGGTCCCACTCGTAGGTGAGCGGGTCGTCGTCCGGGTCGCTGCT
The DNA here is from genome assembly GCA_947474875.1 of Gemmataceae bacterium. GTDB lineage: Bacteria > Planctomycetota > Planctomycetia > Gemmatales > Gemmataceae > JALHQU01. Next base: position 5,814 of record CANJKY010000162.1, on the reverse strand, counting down.
GCCGGACCCGTTCAGGACAATGCTGCCGCCTTCGAGGACACTGTAGGGTCCGCCGATCCGGGCGATCGGCACGGAATTTCCCACCAGCCGGGCCAGTGCGAAGTCTCCACCGGTCCCGGGCTGGAGCGTTTGTCCCGCGAGGATGATGTTCTTCCCCTGGATCGCGACCCCGCCCCCGAGGTCCGTCGGCGAGCCGAAGTCCACCGTCGCCTTGCCGGTGCCGTTGAAGGCCGTGTCGAGATCGCCGTCGCCGTTCAGTCGCGCCACCGCGAAGTCCCAGCCGGTGGCGGCTCCTTGCTGCGAACGACCGGCGACGACAATCTTGTCTCCTTGCACGGCCACGCTCAGACCGAAATCGTCCGTCGAGCCGAAGTCGACCGTCGCTCGCCCCCCGATCCCGAACGTGGTGTCCAGCGTGCCGTCGCCGTTGATTCGGGTCACGGCGAAGTCCTGGCCGGTTCCCGCCTGCCACGTCTGTCCGGCGACGACGAGCTTGGTCCCGTCCAGCGCGATGCTGTAGCCGGTGTCTCCGGAGCCGAAGTCGATGGTCGTCTTCCCGGTGCCGTTGAAGGTCGGATCGAGACTCCCGTTGGGATTGAGCCGGACTACGAGGAAATCGCTGCCCGTACTGCCGGCCACGGCGATCTTGCCGTCGGGTTGCACGACCACACCCCACCCCGCATCGTACGTGCCCCCGAAGTCGAGCACCGTCCGGCCGGTGCCGTTGAAGGAGGTGTCGGGAGTGCCGTCGAAATTGAGGCGCAAAACGGCGAGATCCCAGGACGTGTACGGGTCGGCCGAGGTGTCAATCGAGCTGCCGGTCAGGATGATCTTGTTGTTCCACACCGCCACGCCGCGGCCGCGGTCGTACTCCAGCACGTTGACCAACCGCCGGCCACCGGGGCCGAACCCCGCGTCGGGACTGCCGTCGGGGTTCAGGACGGCGATGGCGAAGTCCTGCCCGGTGCTCACGGCCGAATAGCCGACCAGGACGATCTTCCCGTTGGGCGCGACCGCGACGCCCCAGCCGGCGTCGAACTGCGACCCGAAGTCGAGCGTCACCCGCCCGTTCACGCCGAAGGTCGGGTCGAGAGCGCCGTCGGAGAGATACCGGGCGACCGCGAAGTCCTGCCCGGTCACAGGCCCGGTGTAGGCGGAGCCAAGGACGACGATCTTCCCGTCCGGTTGCACCGCGACCGACTGGGAACCGTCCACGAGTTCGTCCGCCGATCGCCCGATGTCGGTCACGTCCTTCCCGTCAGATGAGAAGGTCGGGTCGAGGCTGCCGTTGCTCGTGAGCCGCGCCACGGCGAAGTCGCCCTCCGCGTTGTCCGAGTAGCCGGCCGCGACGATCTTGCCGTCCGGTTGCACGGCGACGCTCCAGGCGTACTCACTCCCGGTGTCGAAGCTGATCGTCCGCCGGCCCGCGCTGCCGAATGAGGTGTCGAGGCTGCCGTTGGCGTTGAAGCGGGCGACCCCGAAGTCTATCCCCCGCGTCCCGCCTTGCGCCGTGCTGCACACGGCGACGATCTTGTCCCCCTGCATGGCGATCGGACCAACCTCGCCCTCGTACAGGCCGGGGCCATAGTTGTAGACGGTCCGGCCGCCGGAACCGAAGGTGGTGTCCACCTCCCCGTTGCTGACGAGGCGGGTGAGCGCGATGGAGTGATACGTCGGGTCTCCCGCGCCTCCTAACAGGATCTTGTCGCTCAGGATCACCACGGACTTGCAGAATCCCGGCATGAACTCGGGCGACATGGCGATCCGGCCACTCCCGTTGCCGAACGAGGTGTCGAAACTGCCGTCGCCGTTCAACCGCGCCGCCGAAAAGACCGATGCGGATTCCCGGAAGTAGGGGACGTTGGAGGACCCCGCGACGACGATCTTGTCGCCCTGAATGGCTACGGCCAACGCAGTGTCTTGCTGCTTCGAAGACAGGAAATCGATGGTCTTGAGCCCGCCGGTCCCGAACGCGCCGTCGAGGCTGCCGTCGGAGTTCAGCCGGGCGATGGCGAAGTCATCGCCGGTCGCGGCCTGGGTGGTTGTCCCAACCACGACGATTTTGTCGCCCTGTAGGGTCATGCCCTGCCCACGATCATTGAGTGACCCAAAATCGATGAACCGCTTGCCGCCACTCCCGAATGACGTGTCCAGGCTGCCGTCGCTGTTCAACCGGGCGACCGCGAAGTCGTAGCCGGTGGCTCCCCCCTGGTACGAGGAGCCGACGACGAGGATCTTTCCCCCCTGCAGAACCACGCCGGACCCGGTGTCAGCACCGGGTCCGAACGGAACGATCACCTTGCCGCCCGAGCCGAACGAGGGGTCCAGGGTGCCGGTGGGCAGGTAGCGGAGGACGGCGAAATCTCGCCCGGTGCCCGACTGCCCCGTCGAGCCGAGGACCACCACCTTGCCGTCGGGCTGTACTGCGACGGATCGGCCCTCGTCCGAGGACGGCCTTCGCAATTGGAAGTCCGTCGTAACCCGGCCGCCCGTGCCGAAGGTCGGATCCAGGGATCCGGCCGCGGCTGGGACCGAACGGTCTTCAAGCGCCTCCACTTCTAAAAGAGATCGAGTAGCCCCTGTGGGACGTACCGAGCGGCGGTCGTGTCGGGACACCGCTGGCCGCAGACCGGGGATTGAGGCGAACCAGTTGCGAAACATTGGGCGACTCCGTCGGAGGGACTCACGAGACTGCAAAACTTCGAGCACGGACGCGGTGTGGGCGGGTCACCGCTGGTACGGGTCGCGGACGCGGCCGACTTCTTCCCACGGCACGTCGGGGCCGGCCGCGGCCGGGCGGGCGTAGATCGGGCCTGGTCCCCAGGTGTACGCCAGCAGGCGGTCTCCGTCGGCGACCAGCCGGTCGTCGTCGGTCGGCCACGGGCCGGCCAGCACCCATCCCGCGTCGGGGTGTGCTGCCGGCCGCTTGTACAGCCGCTTGCCGTCCGTACCGAAGAGCGTCTCGCCGACTTCGACGACGGAGTGCGGCCCCAGGGAGTGGCCGCTCCGCTCCCACCCGGCCGTCGGGTCGTTCAGGGGCCGGAACGCGACGCCTTGTGGGTCGATGGTCATGCACACCCGCTCGCCCGAGACGAACAGGTGGCCGTGTCTCGGCTCGCCCGGCCGCAGGGGTGGTGTTTCGCCCCACTTCTCCCACCGGGCATCCGGCCTGTCGAGCGGCCGGCTCTGGATGCCGCCGGCGTTGAAGCAGTACACCCGACCGTCCGCGACCACTGGCCCCCACCCCGGACATGGACCCGCGGCCCGCCACCGGCCGGCCGCGTCGCGGACGAACAGGCCGCCGTCCGCCGTCGCCGCCACCAGCCCGCCGGGAAACCCGGACACGCCCCGCGACTCGGTCGGCAGGCGGACCGCCCCCCCCACCCCGAACAGCGTCCGCACCTGGTCCGGCTCGGCCCGAGCGTCCGGGGGGAGTTGGGCGAACAGCCTCTCCGCCGCGGCGAACTCTTCCCTCCCGCGGACGACTTCCGTTTTCAGCCCGAACGGGATCGGAAACTGCACGGCCAGCGGCTTGTCCGGGTCCATCCAGTACCACCGCGTTTCGCCGTGCGGCTGGCCGTACACCGCCAGGCGGCGCAGGACCATGCAGTACCGCCCCCGCAGGCGGGACGCGAGGCCCGACGTGGCCGGTACGGGCGGGGTGACCCGGAACTCGACCTCGACCTCCGACCCGACCGCCTGGACGCGAACCACCGCGACCTCGTGGGGGGGCGGGTAGAACCGCTGGAGTTGGTCGCGGAGTTGGGGCGCGAGCACGTCCCGGGTGATCCGGGTGTTCCGCTCTTGGAGCGTCTCGGGCAACTCCGCCGAACCCACGGTCGGTGCGGGACTAACGGGCTCGGGGGTCTGCCACCCGATCGCCACTCCTCCCACGACCAGGCCCGTGCACGCCACCACCACCGGTAGCCCGATCGTCAGCCACCCTCTGGACAAGACCAGCCCGCCTGTGGCCGGAACCCCCTGACTGGCGTCCACGGCTGCGAACACGCGCGTGAACACGCCCGCCCAGTCGCCCGCCCGTACCGCCGGCGGTGTCTCCAGGGCCGCGACCAACACCGGCCCGGCCACCACGGCCACTCCCCGCCGGGTCAGTACCCGCTCCAGCCGCCGCAGGCCGCGGGCCACGTACGTGCCCACGCTCCCGCGGGACCAGCCGAGCGCGGCCGCGGCGTCGGCGTGGGTCATCCGCTCGTAGTACACCAGCTCGATCGCCCGCCGCTCGCTCTCCGGCAGTTCGACCACCGCCCGCGACACCGCGGCCGTCAGTTCCGCCGCCACAGCCGGGTCAGTCGGGGTCACCTGCATCTCCGACTGGGCGGCCTGACGTGTGCGGCGGTCGGCCCGCCGCCGCCCGCGGACGATCTGGCGGGCGGCGTTGGTGGCGGTGCGGTACAGCCAGGCCACCGCCTGCGGGTACGTCCGCACCCGGTGGCGGGCGGCGGACAGCCGCACCAGCGCGTCCTGCAGGGCGTCCTCGGCCAACTGGCGGTCGCCGGTGACCAGCCGGCAGCGGTCGAACAGCCGCGGACCGATCCGGTCCAGGATGGCGCGCAGAGCGGACGGGTCCGCGTGGTCGCGGAACGCGGCCCACACGGCATCCAGTTCGATCGGGTCGAGGTGGAGCGGCCGGTTCCACCACTCGGGCGTGAGACGGCTCATGATCAGATCTGGGGAAGATAAATCCCGCCCCGCCCGAAATGCCGACAAAAAAACCAAAATCCGCCGGGATCGGGGCGACAGCCGTTAGCGGTCGGACGACCAGTTTTGACGTCCGGCTTGAAAGTGCTTTCGTTCTTATCCCAGAGCGAAGTCTCATGCATTCCGTGCCGAACCCACCGCGGTTACGGTGGTAATCGGAGTTTCCGGTTTCTGGAATTTCGCGTCAGTCCCATTGCCGCACCCGGTCGACTACCGCCAGCACGTCGTTCCGCCGCTTCTCGAACACCGCGAACAGGGCCAGGATGACCGCCCCGAGAGCCACCCCGGAGGCGTACCACACCCACGTGTGGGCGCGGTCTACCGCCGCGTGCCAGATCATGGCGAACACGTCCAGCGCCAGGAACCCGGCCCCGAGGAACAGGAACGCCCGCACCCGCAGCAGGATGCCGGTCAGCATCCCGCCCAGGCACAGCACCGCCAGCACCACCGGCAGCCACCACGTCTCGCCCACCCCGGCGATGAACAGGTCGGCGGCGGATGACCCGTAGATCAGGCCGACGCCCAGATACCGCAAGCCGGCCGCCACATCCGCCCGTAGTTCGCGGCGGTTCACGTGCTCGGACACCAGGACGATGAGCGCCAGCGGGATCACCCACACCTGTGGGTGGGCCGCCGCCGACACGCCGGTGTGCGCGAGCAGCGACCACACCCCGGCGTTGGCGGCTAGCGCCGCCAGCAGCGCCCACCCGAACGACCGCCGGGACAGGGCGATCAGCCCGTACAGGGTGCCCGCCAGCAGCCACAGCCCGGAGTAGGCGTCGAAGTGCTGGGGCAGCTTCTCCAGGTAGCCGAGGAACGGCCGGACGCCGGGGGCGCGGGCGTCGGCGAACTCCAGCACCCCCGCCGGCGGTTTCGCCCAGAACGCGACCAGCGGGATGAGCGGCAGCAGCACCCCGGTCCGCCGCATCGGCCGGGCTAGTACCACCGCCCGCCGCCGCTCGAACAGGTCGGCCAGCCCGACCCAGACGAACGCCAGCAGCATGACCAGGAACGTCCAGTACCGCACCATCTGCCCGACGAACACCTCCGGCAGGTTGAGCCGCACGTGGACGAAGAACAGCACCAGGAACAGCT
>CANJKY010000161.1 GCA_947474875.1 Gemmataceae bacterium | reverse complement strand
CGGCGGCGGGCCGCACGTGAAGGTGTTCAACGCCCTCGACGGCTCACTGTCGGCTAGCTTCTTCGCGTTCGACCCAGCCTTCCAGGGCGGCGTGCGGGTGGCCCAGGGAGATTTCAACGGCGACGGGATTGCGGACATCGTCGCCGCCGCCGGACCGGGGGGCGGGCCGCACGTGAAAGTGTTCGACGGGGCCACCGGGGCGGTGATCCGCAGCTTCATGGCTTACGACCCGGTGTTCGCCGGCGGGGTGTGGGTGGCGGCGGCGGACATCAACGGTGACGGGTACGCGGACATCGTCACCGGCGCCGGGTTGGGCGGCGGGCCGCACGTGAAGGTGTTCGACGGTCGCACCGGGGTGGTGGTACTCAGCTTCTTTGCCTACCCGATGACCATCGACTGCGGGGTCACGGTGGCGTGTACCGGCGGGCAGATCGTCACCGGCACCGGGTTCGGCCACCCGCAGTTCGTGAAGGTGTTCGACGCCCGCACCGGGGCGGAGCAGCAGAGCTTCACCGCGTTCGACACGCCGGTGCAGGACGGCGTGTTCGTGGCCGCGTTGCCGGCGGACGGGTCGCCGCTGGTGTTCGCCGTCCGCGGTGGTGACCCGGAGGTGCGGCGGTTCGTGGGGAGTACGCCCGCCGGCTCGTTCGCCGCGTCCGACACCCCGGCCGTCGGGGCGTCGATCGTTGGTGGGGACTTTGACCGAAGCGGAGCGGGCGATGTGGCGACCGGTGCCGGTCTGGGAGGGGCGCCGTTCGTGAGCATCTTCTCCGGCGGCGGTGGCGCCCCTCGGCTCACCCTACTGGCGTTCGACGCCGGGTTCCGCGGCGGGGTGTTCGTGGGCTAGTTTCTCCGTGGCACCGGCGGCCCTCCGGTGATTCCAGCCCACCGGCGGGCCGCCGGTGCCACGGAAAGACACTCACCCCACCTCCGGAACGGCCTCGATCACCCGCATCGTCTTCCACTTGCCGCCGCGGAACCGCCACCAGAAGCACACCGCCATCACGAAGATGTACGCGGTGGCGAACCCCCACGACCAGTACAGGGCGGGCAGGCCGGGCATCAGCCACACCACCAGCAGGGTGGGGATGACCATGATCGGCCAGCCGAGGGCGAACGTCAGCCGGGAGACGAACTTGGTGTCCCCGGCCCCGCGGAGGGCGAACGCGAACGCCAGGTTGAACGACTCGGCCAGGGAGTAGGTGGCGACGCAGATGAGCAGGTTGGGCACCAGCACCGCCACCGCCTCGAAGTCCTGTACGTCCCGGTCGCCCTCGAACAGGCCGACCAGCGTTCGCGGCAGCAGCAGGTACACCGCCGCGACCGTGGCCATGTACCCGAACATCCACTTCAGCCCGGTGTGCGTGCTCCGTTCGGCCAGGTCCGGGCGGTCGCCGCCCAGCCGCTGCCCGACCAGGATGCACACCGCCTGCCCCATGCCCATCATCGGCAGGAAGGCGATCATGTTCAGCCGCACCGCCAGGGTGGACGCCCCGGCCGCCGCCTCCCCGAGCGCCCCCACCGCCAGCACGAACACGTTGAACACCATCACGTCCTGGAACACCTGCATGCCGGCCGGCCCGCCGAACTTCATCAACCGCCGGAACAGCTCGCCCTCAGGCCGCCACCCCTTCAGGCTGTCGAACTGCTCACGGTATTCCCGCCGCAGGAACAGCCCGACGGCCAGTAGCGCCGCCGCCCACGATCCGGCCACCGTCGCCCACCCGGCCCCGGCGATGCCCAACTCCGGCACCCCCGGCACGCCAGGCAGCCCGAGCTTCGGCACCCCGGTCTGGCCGAAGATGAGCACCAGCGCCAGGCACACGTTCACCGCCGTGCCGAACACCTCGATGCACAGCACCGTCCACGTCTGCCCGCGGCCGGAGAAGAACCCGTTCACCGCAGCCATTACCAGCATGGGCAGGGCGGCGAAGCTGAGGCACTGGAGGTAGGTCGTCTCGTGCTTTTGCAACTCGGGAGTGTGCTGGCCGAGCGTCATCAGGAACGGGGCGAGCGGGATCATGACGAGGAACACCAGCCCGGCGATCACCGCGAAGTGGATGCCCTGCCACACCGCCGGTCCGACCCGGTGCGGGCGGTTCGCCCCGGTGTACTGGGCGACGAACGTGGACGTGTACCCGGCCGTCACCTGGAGCAGGCCGAACAGTTGCCAGAACCAGAGCATGGCCGGCAGGGTGGCGGTCATCTCCCGCGGGTCGTGCCAGGCTAGTAGCACGGTGTCGATGAAGATCTGGACGGTAGCGAAGCTCTGGCTGACGATCAGGGGCAGGGCGAGCTTGAGCAGTTCCTTGCTGCCGCCAGCCCCGGCGTCAGGCTGAGCTGGCTGTTCGGCGGATTCGGCGGGCGACTCGGACACCAGGACCTGACTCATTCCGAGTCCTCGGTAGGGGAACGATACCCGGATGGGAGACCGGGGGCGGGCGGGAGGTTCGCGGATGATGCCCGGATTCGGCCGCGGGCGATAGGTCGGTTGACGTGACCGCCGCTATTCGATGTACCCCTTCGCCCGCAACTTGCTTTCGACCTGTTCGTCCAATTTCAGTGCCGCAGTGATGTCTTCGGCGGCCCCCTTTTCTTCGCCTAGCTTCCGCTTCGCCAGACCGCGGAGGTATCGGGCCGCCGCCGCCATCGGGTCGTTCTGGACCGCCCGCGTCAGGTCCGTTTTCGCCTGCGGCAGCTCGTTCAACCCAAGTCGCACCACCCCGCGTGCGACCAGCGCCGGCACATCCGCCGGATTTTTGTCAATCAGGTAGTTCAGGTCCTGGATCGCGTCGGCATGCCGCTTCAACCGGATACGAAGTTCAGCCCGGCGGAGCAACCACTGGTCATCCGCTTTGTTCCGAATGATCAACACCTCGATGTCGCTGATCGCGTCGTTGTACCGGCCGGCGAGGGTGTACGCCTCGGCCCGCAGCGCGCGCGGCCGGTCCGCCGCAGAGTCGAGGGTGATCGCCTCGTCGAGTTTGGCGATCGCCTCGTCGAACTGGCCCTGGTTGAGAAACTCCTCCCCCTCCACCCACACCACGCGGGCTTTCGCCGCCCGCGGGTCGGATCCGGGCGGCACGGGTGGTGTCGGCGGGGTCGGGAGACCGGACCGGTGGACGACCACACCGGGCGCCCACAGCTTCTGGATGGCCGGCAGGGTCAATCCGATGCAGCAACTCAGCGTGACGAACAGCAACGACAGCATCGCCGGCACCGCCACGACCCAGAACAACACCCCCCGCGACCGCTTCGGCTGTGGGGGCGCCTGCCGCAGGAACCCGGTGAGCGCGTCGGCGAACGCGGCCATGTTCGGGAACCGGTCCTTCGGGTTGCGGGCGGTGGCCTTCGCCACGATCCGCTCCAGCGTCTTCGGCACGTCCTTCCGCACCTTCCGCACCGGCGGCACCGCCTCCCGCTGCACCTTCGCCAGTACCTCACGGGCGGAGCCGTCGAACGGCGGGCGACCGACCAGCATCTCGAACAGGATCACCCCGAGGGCGAACACGTCCGACCGCGGGCCGACCTTCGCCGCGTCCCCGGCCGCCTGCTCCGGGGCCATGTAGTGCGGGGTGCCGCTGATGGTGCCGTCCGCCGTCGTGTCCTGGTCGGTTCGCACTGCCAGACCGAAGTCCGTCACGATCGGCTCCCGCTCCGGGGTGAGCAGGATGTTGCTCGGCTTCAGGTCGCGGTGGACCACCCCCTGGTCGTGGGCGTACTGCATGGCCTCGGCAACGGTGCGGACCAGCCGGGCGGCGGCGTCCGGCGGGCAGGGCCCGCATCGCTTCAGTTCGTCAGCCAGCGTCGGCCCGTCGATGTACGCCATGGTCAGGTACGGCACCCCGTCGCTCACGGCGGCGTCGAACACCGGGCAGATGTTCGGGTGGTGCAGGCGGGCGGCCGACCGTGCCTCGCGGAGCAGAACATCGACACGATCGGCCGACCGACCGCCGCCGGACAGCTTTACCGCCACCTGCCGGTCGAGCTGGCGGTCGTGGCACAGGTACACCAGCCCCATGCCCCCGCCGCCGAGCGCGTGCAGCGGCTGGTAGCGGGTGAGGGAAGGCGGCCAGCCGGGCACCGGGCCGTCGAGTGGGGGTGGGGCGGAGACGGCGAAGTGAGCAGTGGCGGCCGGGTCGGCTGAGAAGGTGCGGGTGTGATCGAGCGGCGGGTCGCCGGACGCGGGGTCGGCGGCGAACGAGCGGATGGGACGGGCGTTCGGGTCGTCGGCGGTCATGACGCCCTCGGTCGTGTTCTGCTCGCTCCGCGAGCGGGCTTCATCCCCGCTCGCGGAGCGAGCAGAACGCTCACCCCTGCACCACCGCCGTCGGCCGCGGGTCGTCGTCCAGCGCCCCCTCGTCGGCGGTGATGATCTGTACCCCGGTCGGGGTGATGGCGATGGTGTGCTCGACGTGGACGCTGGCCAGCCCGTCCCGCGTCACCACCGTCCAGTGGTCCCGCTGCAGCACCACCTCGCCCGTGCCCATGTTCACCATCGGCTCGATGGCCAGCACCAGCCCCGGCTCCAGCCGGAAGTCGTGCTTGCGGGTGTCGCGGGACACGAAGTTCGGCACCTGCGGGTTCTCGTGCATCACCCGCCCGATGCCGTGCCCGACGTAGTTCGTCACCATCCGGAATCCGGCCTTCTCGGCGTGCGTCTGCATGCGGCTGGCCACCTCGCTCCACCACTTCCGCCGCGGCAACTCGTCGATGGCGATCTGGAGCACCTCCTGCCCGCACTTGAGCAGCCGCAGCCGCTCCGGGCGGACGGAGCCGATCGGCAGCGTCACCGCCCGGTCGGCGCACCACCCGTTCAGCCGACAGGCGGTGTCGATCTTCAGCAGGTCGCCATCCTTCAGCACCCGCTCGCCGGGGATCCCGTGTACGACCTGCTCGTTCACGCTCAGGCAAGTGCAGGCCGGGAACGGCACCTTGCCCGGGTACCCCTTGAACAGCGGGACGGCGTCGTGTTTGGCGTAGAACGCCTCCACCGCCCGGTCGATGTCGATCGTTTTCACGCCGGGCTTGGCCATCTCCCGGCAGATCTGATGGGCGCGGGCGACCAGTTTGCCGGCCTCCCGCATGAGCGCGAGTTCCCGCTCGGACTTCAACTCCATCGGCCGGTTGTTGTTGCGCTGAAACATGACTCGGGGGTCGGCGGTGAATCGGTACTGGACGGCTGAACTGCCATTGTACGACCGCGGCGAACATCAGGCGACGACTTCCGCCGGCCGATCCGCCATCGGCCGTGTAGGCTGTCCGTCCGCTCCCGGGAGTCGCACGTGTTCGCCCACCTGATTCGACAATGCGTTTTGGTGGCCGGTGCGGCCACCGCGGTTTTCTTTCTCGTCGTCCGGTTCGGGGTCGGGATTGCGGCGACGATCTGGGCGGGGGTGTCGCTGCTCGCCTGCGTGACCGGGGCGATGCTGCTCCGCACGTCCGCCGTCGGGCGAATCACGTGGAAGAACCGGGTGGCCGCGTACCTGGTCCCGTGGGGGTGGCGGTTGGGCAAAGGATTACTGTGGCCGATTCCGGTCGCGTCGTGGGCCGTCTGGCTGGCGGTCGCGGCGGTGGTGCTGGTGCTGATGCCGCCGGCGGACGTGGCGGAACCGGGGTTCGGCTGGCGGATCGCGCTCGGCGTGGGGTGGGCCGTTGATGCGGCCGCCCTGATGTACCTGGTCGGCACTCTCCGCCAGCACTACTCGTTCACGTCCGGGCGGGCGGGGCACTCGCTCCGGGTCGTCAGCATGGTGCTGATCGGGCTGATCGCCGCGAGTGCGGCGGTGTTCGCGATCGGGTGGCCGCACCTGGCCGTGATGGTGGCCGGCGGCCCGCCGCTCGCGGTCGGCGTGGCGTACGGGCTGTTCGTCGGCGCGATGTTGGTGTTCGGCAACGGCCGGTGGAACTGATTTCACAACGCCCCCGGCCGGGGGCTTGCTTGTACGATCACAGCGGGGGTAACGCCCGCTCGATGTTCTTGTACACCGTTTCCATCGGCGGGACGGCGGACACGTCCACCAGCAGTCCGGCCCGGCGGTAGTGCTCGATCAGCGCGTCGGTGATGCGGTGGAACTCGACCAGCCGGCGGCGGATGGTCTCCTCCTTGTCGTCGTCCCGCAGGGTGAGCGGGCTACCGCACCGGTCGCACACCCCGTCCGTCTTCGGCGGGCGGAAGGCCAAGTTGTAGCACACCGCGCAGTCCTTGTTCGAGCAGCACCGCCGGCTGCCGATCCGCCGCACCACCTCGTCGTCGGCGATGGTCAAGTTGATGACCGCGTCCAGCTTGAGGAACTGCTGGGACAGCAGGGCGTCGAACGCGATCGCCTGGGCGTAGGTGCGGGGGTACCCGTCCATCACGAACCGTTCGGGCCGACGGGTGCGGAACAACTCGGCCACCAGGTCGTTCACCACCGTGTCCGGGACGAGCAGCCCCTGGTCGAGTAGCGGCTTGGCGGTCTTGCCCACCGGGGTGTTCTGCTTAATCGCCTCGCGGAGGATGTTGCCAGTGCCGACGTAGGTCAGCCCGAGCCGCTCGCACAGCTTCTCGGCCTGAGTCCCTTTGCCGCTCCCGGGCGGACCGACCAACACCAAACGCATGAGGAGTACCCGCCGGCGGCCGCGGCCGCGCTCTTGGTTCCTTCACAACCCCTGTATTCTCAGACCGTCCGAACGCGACAGCAAGGGCGCCGCCAACGGAAAAGCCGACGGCCGCGGCCGTCGGCTTCGAGCGGGTGTCGCCGGCCGTCAGTCTTCCGTCAGCCCGGCGTAGTTCCGCATGACCAGGTGGGTGTTGATCTTCTGCACCAGGTCCAATGCCACGCTGATGACGATGAGCAGGCCGGTGCCGCCGAAGAACGCCGCCACCCGTGGGTCCACCTGCATCTCGGTGCTGATGATGGTCGGGATGAGGGCGATGACCGCCAGGAACGCCGCCCCGACGAACGTCACCCGCAGCAGCACCCGCTCCAGGTAGTCGGCGGTGGACTTACCCGGCCGGTACCCGGGGATGAAGCTGCCCGACTCCTTCAGGTTGTCGGACACCTCCTTCGGGTTGAACATGACCGCCACCCAGAAGTAGCTGAACACGTAGATGAGGGCGACGTAGGTGATGTTGTACAGCCACCCGCTGCCCCGCTGGAACACGTGCGCCAGCTCGCCCGCCCAGTTCCACCCGGTCTGGGAGTGCAGGATGTTGAACACGAACATGGGCAGGATGAGCAGGGTGCTGGCGAAGATGACCGGCATCACCCCGGCGGTGTTCAGCTTCATCGGCAGGAAGTTCTTGGTGCCGCCCACCACCCGCCGCCCGCGGACGTGCTTGGCGCTCTGCGTCGGGATGCGCCGCTGCGCCTTCGTCATGGCGATCACGCCGACCACGACCGCGAGGAACAGGGACGCCAGCACGAGGAGTTTCTCGAAACTGATGTCGCCCGTCGCG
>CANJKY010000160.1 GCA_947474875.1 Gemmataceae bacterium | reverse complement strand
GTGCCCGTGGAGACGCCCATGCCCAACCTCCGACACGGAAAGGTATGCAATTTGGCCGCCTACTACCTCACGCAACATGTGATGGAAGGCGACCTCGGCCATGTGATGAGCAACGACAGCTTCGTGAAAGTGGAGAACGACCCGGACACCCTCCGTGGGGCGGACGTGCTGTTCATCAGTTACGAGCGGCTACCGAAGGGTCGGGTGCCGGACGGGGTGCTCGACGTGATCCCGGACCTGGCGGTCGAGGTGGTGTCCCCGTCCGACGTATGGACGAAACTGTTCGGCAAGGTCCACGAGTACCTGGACGCCGGGGTGCGGGCGGTGGTCATTCTGGACCCGCGGTCGGAGACCGCGTCGGTGTATCGCCCGGACGTGGTGCAGCAGGTGTTCGAGAAGACCGGCACCCTCACCGTCCCCGAGGTGCTGCCGGGGTTCAGCGTGCCGGTGGCGAGGCTGTTCGAGTGAACTACTTTGCGGTGGCCTTCAGGACGGCGGCGGTGAACGCCGGCAGGTCGTCCGGCTTGCGGCTGGTGATGACGTGCCCGTCCACCACCACCTCGGCGTCCACCCACGTCGCCCCGGCGTTCACCACGTCGTCCATGATGGCGTAGAACCCGGTCGCCTTCCGCCCGCCCCGCAGCGCGTCGGTGCTGCACAGCACCCACGGCCCGTGGCAGATGGCGGCCAGGATCTTCTTCTGGGCGTGGGCGTCCCGCACCAGCTTCAGCATGTGGTGCGAGCGGCGGATGTAGTCCGGGCAGAACCCGCCGGGGATGATGACGGCGTCGAACTGGTCGGCCCGCACGTCCGCCGCCGCCGCGTCCGCCTTCGCCGGGTAGCCGAGCTTACTCGGGTACGACTTCCCGCCCTCCGGCCCGACGATCGTCACCGCGGCGCCGGCCTCGCGGAACCGGTACACCGGGTACCACAGCTCCAACTCCTCGTACTTCTGCTCGACCAGCACGGCGATCCGCTTGCCCGCGTGCGTCATGACCCAAACTCCGGAGGCGTGAGGACGACGCGGGTAGTTTACGGGTGGCACAGGCTTCCAAACCTGTGGTGGAGGCGCACAGGCTTGGAAGCCTGTGCCACCAGAGAATTGGTTACGAGTCGGCCAGCCGCGGCAGGTCGTCGAGCGACCCCAGCCCGAACAGGTCGAGGAACCGGCGGGTGGTGGCGTACCGAACCAACTTCGGATCGCTCTCCTCGGCCGGGGCGACGGCGATCAGTCCGAGCCGCACCAACTGGCGGATCAGCCCGCCCGAGTCCGCCCCGCGGAGCGAGTCCACCTCCGGTTTGGAGATCGGCTGGCGGTAGGCGATCAGGCTGAGGGCGTCGAGCGCCGGCTGGCTCAGCCGCGCCTCCCGCGGCCCGCCGGTCAGCCGCTCCTTGATCCCGCGGTACGCCGGCTTCACCGCCAGCACGAACCCATCCTCCTTCGGCTGGACGGTGTACGGGCGATTTTGCCGGCGGTACTTGCGGGCGAGTTCGTCGGCCAGCTCGTGGAACCGGTCCGGGGTGAGGCCGCGGACGGCCGAGCACGCCTTCGCCGCGGTGAGCGGCGGGCCGCCGATGAACAGCATGCCCTCGACGATCTGCAGGGCGGAGGGGGGAAGACTCTTCTCCCCCTCTCCGGTTCGGGGAGGGGGCCGGGGGGTGGGGTTGTCTTCGCGGACCTCACCCGGCTCGGCTTCGCCTCGCCACCCTCTCCCGGGCGCCCCTTCGGGGCTGGGAGAGGGTAACAGACGCCCCCCCCCTCCTCGCTTGGGGGTGGGGTCCGGATCGGGTTCCGGTTCCACGTCCAGGTGCCAGTCGGCGGGGTCGGGCATGACGGCCCACGTTACCCGGCGTGTGGGAGGAAGAAAACCCCGGTCACGAACGTGCCGATCCAGACGACCACGAACACCGCCCCGCAGGCGATGTGCAACCGCTTGTACTTGCGGAGGCCGGACGGCAACATGACCAGCAGCAGGAGGGCGGACGGGACGGCGAAGTACAGGTGGACGAGCAGCGCCTGCCGCTGCTCCGGGGTGAACGCCTCCTTCACGTTCACCCCGAACCGCAGCAGCGCCTCGAACGCCACCACGGTGGTCAGGGTGAGGACGAAGAACGCCGTGTTCAGCCGCCCGTGCAGCTTCTTCCGCCCGGTGGCGATGGCCCACAGGGCGACCGCCAGCAGGGCGGTGACGGCGGTGACGAGCACCTTGAGCGTGAGGATGATCTGCGGGCCGGTGGGCATCGGGATGGCTCGGGCCGGCGGGGCGGACCGGCCGACGCCGGACGGCCGCTCACCCGCCGCTCTTCACCGTCACTTTGTACTCACCGGCGCTCTCGTTGCCCCAGTTGCTCGGGGCGATAATCAGGTACAGCTTGCCGGTGGCCGGGGCGCCGGCCTGCTTGTAGTCCCCGCCCACCTTGAAGATCGACCCGCCGGTGCCGATCCGCCCGTACACCGCCCCGGATTGGTACACCGGCCCCATCCCGCCACCGGGCGGCATCCCCTTACCGCCCGGCAGTCCGCCGCCCGCCCCGCCCGGTCCGGGCACCTGCGCCTGGGTGCCGTTCGGCCCGGCCATGTACCGCCCCGGCTCCTGGATCCACTGGTCGATCTGCCCGGTCACGCTGATCTCCAGCGGCTGGTCCTTCGACACCTCCAGCCCGGTGTCGTACCACCCGGCCCACCCCTGCTTGGCGTACTTGGCCGCCTCCAGGGTGAAGCTGCCGCCGGCCTTCGCCCCGAGCGGGCGAAACTCCTTCAGGTCCACCAGGTTGACCGTCGCCTCGCCGAAGTACTTGTTCCGCGCCTTGAACGCTGCCGTCTCGATCTTGCCGCGGATGGTCAGTTCCTCCGTCACCACCACGTCCGTCTCGCGGGGGTCCAGCTTCTCGCTCGACACCTTGTCGCCCAGCTTCTTCAGAATCTGCCGGCACCGCTCGGCCGCCTCCGGTGTCCCGCCGGCCGCCGCCGCCCGCACCGCCGGCACCGCGTACTCGCCGTACGAGATGAGCCGCTTCTGCGCGTCCTCCCGCAGCGAGTAGTCCGACGCCCCCAGGTCTTCCACCGCCGCTTTCACCTTCGCCTCCATCCCGTCCGGGTAGCGGAACCCGAGCTCGATCTTCTTCACCTCGGCGAGCGGCACGGTCAGCTTGCCGTACCGGGTGTTGACCGCTACCGTCGCCTCGCTCACCGTCACCACCACCACGCTGCCGTCCAGGAACCGGGCCTCGAACTGCGGCTCGGTGGACGCGGTCGGCGGCGGGTCCGCAGCCCTGGCGAGGGGGGAGGCGACGACCGCGAACACGGCGGCGAGCACGGAGCGGACCATGGCAGACCCCGCGGGGGAGGGTGGGACGCGGGCGATTGTACCGCCTGTGTGGCGGGGGAAACAATCACGCGAGTGTAACGGGATGGGGCGGACCAGTCCGGTCGTGCCGGTCGGGGCGCCGGGCGCGGACGACTTGACGACCTCCCGATGGGGGCTAAAATTAGCCCAGCACTTACGGACGAGTGCGAACCGATTCCTCCAAGCGTGCCGACCCGCAACCCGACCGACCGTCTGCCCGACTTTCTCCCGGCCTAGCCCGACGTGCCGCACCCGCTTTAACCCGCGAGTCGCCGTCACACCTTCCGCCTCAGGCCGACCGGGAACGCCGGACGTTCGATCGCCGCGGCCGCAACACTGACCCGACACCCCCGAACCGCCCCGCCCCGATCCGGGATCACCGCTCGCGCGCGCCGCCGTTCGGACCGACTGCCGTGTGACCCGCACAGGTGCCCCGTGCCGCTCGTCTCGGTGGACCAGAAGAAGCAGATCAAGGCGGCGAACGACATCCTGGATGTCGTCTCGTCGTACATCCCCGTCGTGTCCGCCGGCAAGGAGTACAAGGCCGTCTGCCCGTTCCACAACGACACCCGCCCGTCGCTCCAGATCAGCCGCACCTACCAGAACTTCCGCTGCTGGTCGTGCGACGCCAAGGGGGACGTGTTCGACTTCGTCATGAAGTTCGACAAGGTGGAGTTCGGCGAGGCCCTGCGGATGCTCGCCGACCGCGCCGGCATCAAGCTGGACACCGCCGCCAGCCCGCAGGACGAGGCCCGCAGCCGCCTCCTGCGGGTGATGAAGTGGGCCGAGCAGAAATACCAGGAGTGCCTGCTCGACGACCCGCTGGCCGAGACCGCACGCGGGTACCTGGGCGAGCGGCGGCTGTCCGGCCCGACGGTGCGGGAGTTCGGCCTCGGGTTCGCCCCGGTGGCCGGCGACTGGCTGGTCCGGCAGGCCGAGCGGGCGGACATCCCGTTCGGCGTGCTGAAGGAGGTCGGGCTAATCGCCGAGCGGGACGAGGGCCGTGGGTTCTACGACCGGTTCCGCGACCGGGTGATGTTCCCCATCCGCGACGTGCGGAAGCAGACCGTCGGGTTCGGCGGCCGCATCCTGCCGAGTTCGCCCTACGCCGCCCGCGGGCCGAAGTACTACAACTCGGCGGAAACGCCCCTGTTTCATAAAAGCGAGTTGATATACGGGCTGGACCTGGCCCGACACCCCGGCTCGGAGGCCGGCTTCCTGGCGGTGGTGGAGGGGTACACGGACGTGATGATGGCCCACCAGTGCGGGGTGCGGAACGTGGTGGCGACGATGGGCACGGCCCTCACCGGCACGCACGTGGCGCAGTTGCGGCGGTACGCCCCGAAGGTGGTGCTGGTGTACGACGCCGACGCCGGCGGCATGGGCGGGGTGGACCGGGCGCTCGAACTGTTCGTGTCGCAGGACGTGGAACTGGCGGTGGCGAGTCTGCCCGACGGCCTCGACCCGTGCGACCTGCTGGTGAAGCCGGACGGGGTGGAGGTGTTCCGCGCGGCGCTGAAATCGGCCGAGGACGCCCTGGAGTTCAAGCTGAACCAGATGCTGGCCAAGGAGCCGACCACCACCGTCGATGGCGCCCGCCGGGTGGTGGACGCGGTCCTCAGTATCATGGCGTTAGCCCCGCCGGTGCCCAGCCAGGCCGGGCAGGTGCGGCAGCAACTGATCGTCACCCGCATCGCCCACCGGCTCGGGTTGCGGCAGGAGACGGTTTGGGCGAGACTCACCGAATTGAAGGCCGAGCGGCGGCGGGCCGAGCGAACGCAGCCGGCCCGGGCGGACGCCCCGACGGTGGTCCACGCCGGCCCCGCCGCCCGCCCGCGGATGGTGACGGCCGAGGAGCGGCTGGAGCGACAACTGCTCGAACTGCTGCTGGCCGAGCCGCCGCTGGTCGGGCAGGCGAAGCCGCACATCCCGCTGGAGGCGATCCAGCACACCGGCCTGCGGCGGGTGCTCGGCGAGATGTACCGACTGCACGACACCGGCGTCAACCCGGACATGGACGCGGTGCGGGTGCAACTGATCGACCGCCCGGACCTGGTGGACGCGGCGGTGCGGCTGCAGGAGGTCGGGCGGCACGCCAAGGACCGCCCGGAACTGCTGGCGAAGATCGTCGGCCGGTTCTCCGCCCAGCCGGCGGAGGCCGAGAAGCGGGCGGTGAAGGAGGCGCTGGCCAGCGGCCCGACGGACGAGGAAGCCACCCTGGAACTGCTGCGGCGGATCCAGGGCGGGAAGAAGTGAGTGGGAACGCCGACGGATCGCCATCCGTCGGCTTCGAGCGGTGCAACCGACATGGCCCCGACACGGACGGTCGGGGATAACACCCCAGCAGACTCGACCGCGAGTCACGTCCCCACCCCCGGGAGGCGTCGATGGACTGGAAGAACGACGAGACCCTGAAAGCCCTGATCGAGAAGGGCAAGGAATCCGGGTCCCTCACCTACGACGAGCTGAACCGCGCGCTGCCCGAGGGGGCGGACCCGGACCGGCTGCCGGAGCTGCTCGAACTGCTCGAGCAGCACGGCATCACCCCGGTGGACGCCGAGGACGAGGAGGGGGACGAGCCGGCCACCGGCCGGCTGGAAGAAGCCGTGGCGGAGGTGGCCGAGCTGACGTTCGGCGACACCGACGGGGACGGCCGGCACATCGACGACCCGGTGCGGATGTACCTGACGCAGATGGGCGAGATCCCGCTGCTCGCCCGCGCCCAGGAAGTCGCCCTGGCGAAGAAGATCGAGGCCACCCGCCGCCGGTTCCGCCGCAAGGTGCTAGAGTGCGACTACGCCCTGCGGAACGTGTTCGAAACACTCAAGCGGGTGCACGGCGGGGAGCTGCCGTTCGACCGCACCATCAAGGTGTCGCTCACCGAGGGGCTGGAGAAGGACCAGATCCTGCAGCGGATGCCGCACAACCTGCGGACGGTCGAGCCGCTCATGGACCGGAACGTGGACGAGTTCCACCACCTGATCGACGACCGCACCACCGAGGGCGAGCGGGAGGAGCTGCGGCGGAAGCTGAAGCAGCGGCGGCGGAAGGCGGTGACGCTGGTCGAGGAGCTCAGCATCCGCACCCAGAAGGTGCAGCCGCTGATGAAGAAGCTGGAGCAGATCAGCTCGCGGATGGACGATCTGGAGAAAGAGATCGCCGGGCTGCGGGGCAACCGCTCGGCCAAGGAGGAGCGGGCGAACCTGACCAAAGAACTGCAAGACCTGATGCTCATCACCCTGGAGGAGCCGGCCGGGCTGCGGCGGCGGGTGGCGATCATGCGGCAGCGGTTCACCGAGTACGAGCAGGCCAAGCGGGAGCTGTCCGCCGGCAACCTGCGGCTGGTGGTCAGCATCGCCAAGAAGTATCGCAACCGCGGCCTCAGCTTCCTCGACCTGATCCAGGAGGGGAACACCGGCCTCATGCGGGCGGTGGACAAGTACGAGTACCGCCGGCAGTTCAAGTTCAGCACCTACGCCACCTGGTGGATCCGCCAGGCCATCACGCGGGCGATCGCGGACCAGGCCCGCACCATCCGCATCCCGGTCCACATGATCGAGACGATGAGCCGGCTGCGGAACGTGAGCAAGCAACTGGTGCAGGAGCTCGGCCGCGAGCCGACCATCGAGGAGACGGCCAAGCGGGCGAACATCAGCATCGAGGAGACGAAGCGGGTGCTGAAGATCAGCCGTCACCCGATCAGCCTGGACCGGCCGGTGGGCGAGAGCGAGGACAGCTACTTCGGCGACTTCATCGAGGACGACTCGATCGACTCGCCGGTGAACGCCGCCACCAACGAGATGCTGAAGGACAAGATCGAGAACGTGCTGAAGACGCTCACGTACCGCGAGCGGGAGATCATCAAGCTGCGGTACGGGCTGGGCGACGGGTACACGTACACGCTGGAAGAAGTCGGCCGCATCTTCAAGGTGACCCGCGAGCGGGTGCGGCAGATCGAGGCGAAGGCGGTGCGGAAGCTGCAACACCCGGTCCGCAGCCGGCAGCTCGAAGGGTTCCTGGAGGCGTGGGGCGCGCTCAAGAAGGGCGGCCCCGCCGCCGGCGTCACCACCCCGCCTCCGGCGGGGGGGTGAGGGCGAGCGGGTATCCTGGAACCGCCGGCG
>CANJKY010000159.1 GCA_947474875.1 Gemmataceae bacterium | reverse complement strand
GTCCGCCGGCGGTAGCCGGCGAGACCCACGGGCGGTGCGACGTGGGTCTCACCGGCTGCCGCCGGCGGACCCACCCTACCCTCTGGCGCGCGGTTCGAGTTGGCGTGTTCGCTCGCGTCAGTCGTCCGCGACCGGAGGCTAAAATGATTTGCCCGACGCTGGTTGAGCGGCTACCATCTTCCCCGCGCGGGGTGCGTTCGCGCGATAGCCCGCGCCGACCGCCGCGGGCCAATCATACGCATCCCGGATGAAAACTGCTGGTGTTGGAATATACGCTTCAGCCTGAGGCAGGCTCACTCACGCTGAAGCGTATGCTCCAACCCCGGCCGGTATCTCCCGGAAGCCGGATCACTCGTTCGGCGGTGGAGGGTTGTCTCGTGTACCGATGGTGTTGCCCAGCGCGGCTCTTGGTTCCAGTTCTCAGCTGCCTGGCGGTCGGTAGTATCTGTTTCATCGGCTGTGGTCACAGTCTTCCATCAGAGGCAACTGGCGGTGGTGTGGCCGCCAACCACGATGCATCCCCTGTCGATGCTCCCGCCAAACCGGAGGAGGAGAACTCAGAGATGCGCGGCAGCGTTCCGCCGGGCCTGCCAGGTCCGGACATAACCGTCACTCCTCAAGCAGCCCAGGAAATCAAGAAGCTCATCCAGGAGGAACAGCGACAAGACCGAACTCCGCAGCCGCGCTACTTGCGGTTGCGGATCGAGGGGAATCTGGAGGATGGATTCCAGAATCATCTGGAACTGGATGTGACTGTGCGTGCGGACGATCTGCGGGTCGAGACTCGGGATATCGTGCTTGTACTTGACCGCCGAACGGCCATTCTCGGCATGGGCGCGACGATTGATTACGTCGATACGGTTGGGCGGAAGGGGTTGACGGTACGTAACCCGAACGCGAAATAGTCAGAAGACCGCAAGTAGCGGGCCGTACCGTCCGCTGCATCGGACCACCGTGATATACCTAGATTCTGCGTCGTGTTCCTCCCACGCTCCTCCGGTTGGTGAGTGTCGTCCTCCCGCCTTGCAGTCGGGTGGTGGAGGGGCAGCCACCGGCCGTCCTACTTGCGGCTGCTCACGCACTGCTGGATGAACAGCATCCCCTCGACGCCGTCGTACACGTTCGGGTACACCGTGTTAACGGTCTCGACCTCGCCGGCCACGGCCGACCGCTGGCATCACCGGCCCACACCTTCCCGCCAGTTGCGGTACTGGCCAGCGCCGCACAGGGCCAGGATGCCGGCCACCCCCAGGGGCAGGACGGTGGTCACCGACCGCGCCACCGACACCATCGTCATGCGGAGGGCCAGCCCCTGCTGCGATATGCGGTCTGCCTCGGCCTCGGTGCCGATGATCATCGCCATCACCGCGTTCACCACGATCAGCACGAACCCCAGGGCGAGCGACCCGATGCCGAACGGGGTGACCGACCGCACCTTCCGCATCAGCACGCACACCACCGCCGCCGCACAGAACAGCACGATGAGCAGCGTGAGGATGGCCGAGCAGACGGTGGTGGGCAGGGTGCTCGGCAGATAACGCTCGGTCTTGTCGCCGGCGGCGCGGACGGCCATGTAGGTGTGCCAGAGCATCACCCCGGTGAGCACCGCGGCCGACAGGATCCAGAACCCGGCGGCGGTGTACACCAGCCCCGGCTTGCCCGGAGCCGACGGCCGGCGGCGGGGGCGGTCGTCATATTCGTCGTCGTATTCCTCCCGCCGGCGGCTCCGCCGTGGGCGGTCGTCCTCGTCGTCGAAGTCGTCGTCATACCGGGGCATTCGGTTCGCTCCGCGTCACAGGTCGGCGTCGGTCAGGCCGGCGTCGCGCATGACGGCCCGCTGGGTGCCGGGCTTCAGATCCTTGTTGGCGTGGACCGGGACGACCACCTGTCGGCCGGTGACGGGGTCGCGGTAGATGTGGTGGCTGCCGTTGATCCGCGCGAGCGTCCAGCCCTTCTCTTCGAGAATGCGGCACATCTGTTTGCCGGAGACGACCTTCACGACCCGACCGCGGCCGCGTCGCGGGCCACCGCCTCGTCGTGGGCGACAGCCAGCCAACCCGCGGCGGCCTCCCGCAGGTTGGCCCGCACCTCGTCCAGCGTCTCCCCCTGCGTGTGACAGCCGGGCAGGGCGGGGATGGAGGCCGAGTACCCGCCGGCGTCGGGTTCGGGCTGGACGACGGCGGTGAGGGTGACGGCCACATCGACGGCGATGGGCCGGGTGGTAGGGTGATTCATGGTCTCGGTCCTCCGGTCTGTACTCTATCACGCCTCGACCCGGTCGCGGACCACAATCACTTCCTTGCCTTCGGGTGGCGGAAGGGCAGCCAGCGGCCGTCCTCCTTGCTGCTGTTCACGCACTGCTGGATGAACAGCATCCCCTCGACGCCGTCGTACACGTTCGGGTACACAGTATTCGTCGTCTCGATCTTCTCGCCGGCCGCCTTCTTCACGATGGCGTCGTAGGTGGCCCCGTACACGTTGGCGAACGCCTCGAAGAACGCCTCCGGGTGACCGCTCGGCAGGCGGCTGGCGGCGCCGGCCGCCGCCCCCAGGTACGGCCCGCCGTTGCGGGTGTAGATCTTGTGCGGCTGGCCGTTCTGCCGCACGATCAGCTCGTTCGGGTTCTCCTGCCGCCATTGCAGCGCCGCCTTCGTGCCGTCCACCTCGATGAACAGGTCGTTCTCCCGCCCGTGGCTGATCTGGCTGGCCGTTACGGTGCCGAGCGCGCCGTTGTCGAACCGCACCGCGGCGACGCCGTAGTCGTCCAGCGCCCGGCCCTCCTCGAACGTCTTCAGCAGGCAGGAGATCTGCTTCGGCAGCAGGCCGGTCATGAACCGGGCCAGGTTGTACGCGTGGGTGGCGATGTCGCCGAACGCCCCGGCCGCCCCGCTCTGCTTCGGGTCCGTCCGCCACTTCGCCTGCTTCTGGTCGGAGCTTTCCAGCCGGGTGCGGAGCCAGCCCTGGATGTAGTTGCTGCGGACGGCGTTCACCTCGCCGAGTTCGCCGCTCTGGATCATCTCGCGGGCCTGCCGCACCAGCGGGTAGCCGGTGTAGTTGTGCGTGACGGCGAACACCACCCCGCTCCGCTCGACCACCTTCAGCAACTCCTCGGCCTGCACCAGGTCGAACGTCATCGGCTTGTCGCAGATGACGTTGAACCCGGCCTCGACGAACGTCTTGGCGATCTCGAAGTGGGTGTGGTTGGGGGTGGCGACGGACACGAAGTCCACCTTGTCCGGCCTCTTCGCCTCGGCCTCGGCCATCTCCTTGTAGCTGGTGTACGCCCGCTCCGCCGGGATGTCGTAGTCCGGGGCGGATGCCTTCGCCTTGGCCGGGTCGGACGACAGCGCGCCGGCGACCAGGGCGGCGCGGTTGTCCAGCACCCCGGCGGTGGCGTGGACGCGGCCGATGAACGCGCCCTGGCCGCCGCCGATCAGGCCCATGCGGAGTTTGCGGTTCAGCGGAGCGTTGGTCGGCATGGCAGGCCCTCACGGGGGGAGAGAAATCGTGAGGGGGATTGTAGGGCGAGCGGCTACGGCGACACCCACACCTTCACCCCGGTCGAATAGCTGGACTGGGTTGAAGCGCGGATGGAACCAACTCCTCGATCAGACCGCACACCCGGTTCAGCGGGTCGGCCCCGCGGAAGCGTTCGCTCACCTGCATCGCCGCCTGCCTCATCGCGTCGTCGGCCAGCATCCGCTTCAGGCACTTCGCCAGGTTCGGGCCGGTGAACCGCTTCGGGAACAGCGTGTCCGCGACCCCGTGCCGCCGCATCCGGGCGGCGTTGTCCGCCTGGTCGTAGGCCAGCGGCATCACCAGTTGTGGCACCCCGGCCCGCATCCCCTGGGCGGACGTGCCGATGCCGCCGTGATGCACCACGACCGCCGCCCGCGGGAACACCTCCGAGAACGGGGCGTAGTCGGCGTGCATCACGTTCGGCGGCAGGTCCGGCGGGATCTGCTCCCCGCTCTTGCCGAGGAGTACCCCGCGGATGTTCAGCGCCCGGCACGACGCCACCGCCGCGTCGAAGTACGGCCGCCCGTTCCGCATGGCCGAGCCGAAGCTGAACACCACCGGCGGCGGGCCGGCCGCCAGGAACGCGGCCAACTCGGGCGGGGTGTGCCGGCCGGTCGCGTCGTCGAACAGCACGAACCCGGCGTGGCGGAACGCCGGCCCGCCGTCCGGGATCGGCCCGAACCAGTCGGGGAACAGGCCGATCACCCGCTGCGGGGACGGCCCCCACCGGGTCAGAATCCGCTTCACCGGCGGCAGGTTCAGGGTGCGGCGGAACTCATTGATGGCCGGGGCCGCCGGCGGGTCGGTGATGAACTTCTCGGCCAGCCAGTAGGCGGAGCGGATGAGCGGTTTGGGCAGCCACGTCCCGTCGAGACCGGTGGAATCGACCGGCGGGTCGGCCACGCTACAGCACGACATCGGCTGGAGGTGGGCGGTGGCGAACGGCAGGCCGAGCGCCTCGTGGGCGATCCGCCCGGCGAACGCCAGCGTGCCGCCGACCGCGACCGTGTTCCCCGGCTCGTACCGCCAGCGGATCTCGTCGAACACCGCCGGCAGGTACTTCCGCACCAGGTCGCCGTTCAGGATCACCCGCAGCCCCCGCCGCGGATGCCACAGGTCGGGGTGATTCATCAGGGCGGCGTACTCGTCCGCCGCCAGGGTGCCGGCGAACTCCAACCCGCTCCGCTCGGCCACCCCGCGGAACGGCTCGGAGGTGATCATGGTCACCCGATGCCCGCGGTCCCGAAGGGCCTTGCCGATGCCGACGAATGGGTGAACATCACCGTGGCTGCCGACCGGGAGGAGCAGGACGTGGGGCATGGGTCGATCGGGATACGTTAAGGACCAGCGGCCGAACGGACGGGTCACCCCCAGCTCGTGCCGGCCTTGTCGATCCCGTGCTTCCGCATCTTGCCGTACAGGGTGGTCGGGTTCAGCCCGAGGCGGTGGGCCGCCCCGCCCGGTCCGTACACCCGCCCGCCGGCCGCCCGCAGCGCGTCCAGGATCCGCTGCTTCTCCTGCTCGGCCCACGTCTTCGCCGTCTCCGCCACCGTCGCCCCGACCAGCCAGCCGGGGTCGAAATCCAGTTCCTCCCCCTCGCTCACGATCACCGCCCGTTCGATCACGTTCCGCAGTTCGCGGACGTTCCCCGGCCAGTCGTGCGCCGCCAGCACCCGGAGTGTGTCCGGCCGCACGCGACTCACACTCCGGCCGTGGCGGTCCGCCAGCAGCCGGACGAAGTGCGTCACCAGTTCCGGGACGTCCGACCGGCGGTCGCGGAGCGGCGGGAGGGTGATGGGGAACACGTTCAGGCGGAAGAACAGGTCCGCCCGGAATCGCCCGGCTTTCACCTCGGCAGACAGGTCACGGTTGGTGGCGGCGACCACCCGCACGTCGGTCGGCACCGCCTCCCCGCCCACCCGCTCGATCACCCGCTCTTGCAGCGCCCGCAACAGGATCGCCTGGGCATCGGTCGGCATCTCGCCGATCTCGTCCAGGAACAGCGTACCGCCGTCCGCCTGCTCGAACCGCCCGACCCGCCGCTTGCCCGCGCCGGTGAACGCCCCGGCCTCGTGGCCGAACAGCTCGCTGGTGATGAGGCCGGGGGCGAGGGCCACGCAACTGACCGGCACGAACGCCCGACCCGCCCGCCGGCTCTGGTCGTGCAGCGACCGGGCGACCAGTTCCTTGCCGGTGCCGGTCTCGCCGAGCAGAAGGACGGTAGCGTCAGTCGGGGCCACCCGCGTGACCGCCCGGCGGACGGCGGCCAGGTTTGGGGACGTGCCGACGAAGGCGGAGGTGGACATGGGGCGACGGCCGTCTCACGAGGACCGGCGGCGGGGTGGACGGTGAACGTGGGTGACGCGGGCACGTTGCCCGTCGCGGATGCTGAACCAGACGGTGAGTACCGGGTGTACGTCGGCCCGGATGTTCCCCTCCCGCTCCTCGCCGAACGTGAGTGGTTCCCGGTCCAGCCGCAGGTTGACGTACTCCACCCGCGCCTGAATCGCCGTCCGCTCGTCGGGGGTGGCTCGCACCCAGATGTCGGCGAGTTCGTCGAGCGCCTGGTCGGACCAGGTCGGCCGGCTCACGACAGGCTCCGCAGGCGGGCCATCACATCGTCCGGGGTGTGGCCGGGGGAGGTGTCGGCCGCCCGGCGGCGCATCTCGTCCATGCTGATCCCGCGGTCCGGCTGGCGGATGAACTCGCCCAGGTAGTTGCCGTCCTCGTCCCGCACCTCTGCCGTTCCGACGGCGAGCAGTTTGTCCCGCACGTCGGCTCCGACCACCACCGTGCTCATGATCCGTCTCCACAAGGGTTTACCCCATCGTACACTCACCCGCTATAGCGGAACAAGCGGCTCACCGCTCCCGCAGCCAGCCGAACAGGAACAGGCCGGCGGCGGCGGCGAAGAACCAACCGCTGCGGTCCCGCAGGCGGGTGGTGGCGTCGTCCTCGATCAGCCGGGACGGGAACGGCTCGATCTTGGTGCGGAAGAACTCGCCCAACTCCACCGCCCCGGTGCGGGCCGGCAGGTACTGCCCGCGACCCTCGGTGGCGATCTGCCGGGCGATGTCCTCGTGCAACTTCGTCAGCACCAGGTCGTCGCCGCGGGACTTGATGACCAGCGGGAACTCCTCGTCCGGGTTGCCGATGCCGACGACGTGAACCGGGATGCCCGCCGCCCGCGCCGCCGTCACCCCGGCTGCCCACTCGCGGTCCGGCTCCGGGTCGTCGGCGTCGGTGAGCAGGATGATGTCTTGCGAGCCGGTGAACCGCGGGTCGTGGGCTTCGACGGCCAGCGCCAGCGCCGCCCCGATGCGGGTGCCGGACCGGGCGGTGTCGTCGAGCGGGCGGATGTCGTTCGGCGGCTGGGTGGCGTCCAGGTCGCCGAGTTTCGTTTCGAGGTGGTTGTAGTCGGTGGTCAGCGGCACCCACAGTTTCGGGCGGGCGGCGAACACCACCACCGCCAGGCGGTGCCCGCCGCGGGTGCGGGCGGTGGCGATCAGGTCTCGCACCCCGTTCACCGCCGCCTGCCAGCGGGCGTCGGTGGTCCGCAGGTCGGTCGCCCACATGCTGCGGCTGAAGTCGAGGACGACCACCACGTCCCGGCCGACGGCCACCCCGTCCGACGTGGTCTTCCCCCACCGCGGGCCGGCCACCGCCAGCACGAGGGCGGTCCACCCCAGCCCGAGCAGGAACCGCGACAGCCGCTCGCGGCCGAACCGCACCGTCAGCAACCCGGCCACCGCCGCCGGCCGGCCGAACTCGGCCACCTGCTTCCGCTTCCGCCGGGCGGCGACGTACCCCAGCACGGCCAGCGCGATCGGCAGCAGCGACAGCCACAGGAACCCCGGCCGAGCGAACCGCACGGCGACCAGGAACTGCTTCACATCCGCCCACGCGGCGGCGAGACCGGATTGCAGTTGCGGGAGGTCCATGAAGTGATGTTATCTTCGCCG
>CANJKY010000158.1 GCA_947474875.1 Gemmataceae bacterium | reverse complement strand
GGAGGAACAGGCTTGTCGGCTCGGCCACCGCGGCCAGACCCAGCCACGGGACCAGTCCGATCGCCATCACGCCGAGTGAGTGCACGACCATGGGCAGGATCATGAGTGGGTGTTCGTGGGCACCCGGATGCACGTGGCTGGGATCCCGCGGAACCCCCAGGAAGACCACCCCGAATGACCGCACGACGGACAAGGCGGACAGCCCGCCGACGAGCGCCAGCAGGGCGACGGCGGCGAGCAGCGGGATGCGGGCCGCCCCGAGGGCAGGGTCGGGGGTGGCGAACCCGAGGTAGAGGAGGAACTCGCCCACGAACCCGTTGAGCGGGGGCAGTGCCGCACTTGCCAGGCTTCCGACCAGGAACAGCGGGGCAGTCCACCGCATGCGCGGGAGCAGGCCGCCGAGCTTCTCCATGTCGATGGTGTGGGTGAACCGGTACACCGCCCCCGCCCCGTAGAACAGGAGGCACTTGAACAGGGCGTGGTTGAGCACGTGCAGGATCCCGCCTCCGAACCCGAGGGCGACCAGCGCCGGCCGGTCGTAGGCGAGGCCGAGACACCCCAGCCCGAACCCCATGCCGGCGATGCCCACGTTCTCGGTGGACGAGTAGCCAAGCAGCCGCTTGATGTCCCGCTGGGCGATGGTGTAGAGCACGCCCATGAAGGCCGAGGCGGCGGAGAAGGCGAGCACCGTCCAGCCCATCCACTCCTCCGGCCGGCCGACCATCAGCACGAACTTGAGGAGCCCGAACAGCCCGGCCTTGTGGATCACCCCGGACATGAGCGCGGACACGTGGGCGGGGGCGGCGGAGTGGGCGCGGGGCAGCCACGAGTGCCCCGGGAAGAACGCCGACTTCAGCCCGAACGCGGCGACCAGCAGCACGAACACCACCCCGCGGGTTGTGCCCGGTCGGGCCAGGAACCCCTCGAAGTCGCGGAACTGGAAGCTGTGCGCCTCCCCGTGCATGAGGGTGACCGCGGCGACCAGGCAGAGCAGGCTGAGGTGGGTGGACACCAGGTAGTTGAACCCGGCGAACCGCACCTTCTGGTCGCGGTGGTTCCAGATGACCAGTAGCCAGGCGGACAGGGCCGCCATCTCCCACCCGACCATGAAGGCGAAGGCGTTCTGCACCGTGTACACGACGACGTAGGACAGTTGCACCACCCCGAGCAGGGCGAAGTGGGTGCCGGCGTGCCGCTCGCTGCGGATGTCCGCCGCCAGGTACCCGACCGCGTACACCGACCCGAGGAGGGTGAGCGGGAGCGAGAACGTCAGGAAGAACGCGGCGAGCGGGTCGATCCGCAGGTCGATCCGCTCGACCGGGTACGACCACTCGATCGCCCCCGCGAGCGGCGGACCGCCGAGCAGGATGGGCACGGTCTGCGACAGGAGGAAACCGCAGGCGAGGGATTGGGCGACCAGGTTGGCGGCCACCCGCTGCCGGTTGCCCGGCACCGCCAGCGGCAGCACCGCGCTCGCGATCAACAGCAGCACGCCGACCTGCATCCAAATCATCGTGTCCCTCCCGCCCCGCCGCGCGGCGGCCCGACCCTCGCCTCGGATGCCCGTGGGGCGCCTAACGCGTTGGCGACCACGAGGCACGGGGACAGAGCCACCAGATCACGGCCGGGGGCCGACCATGGGGGGGCTTTCATTCCCGTCCCTCCCAGCCCAGGTCGGGTACCAGCTGCTTGCCGAGGCAGATCACGCCCTCGGGCTCGGACTCGATGCCGCGGTAGAACCCGACGGCATCCGGGTTGTCCACCCGCATCTGGATGTTCACTTTCGGGCAGCCGATCCGCAGGAGCCGTCGTTCGGCCTCGGTCAGGAGAGCTCGCCCCCGGCAGCGTCGGCGGAAGGCCGGTGAAACGGCCGGGTAGTTCATCCACCCGCGGTGGCCGTCGTAGCCGGCCATGACTGTGCCGATGACCCGCCCGCCGGCCTCGGCCACCAGGAACAGGTCGGGCGCCGCGGCCACCTTCCGGGCAATGTCCAGCCGCTGGTCGTTCCACGGACGGGTCAACCCGCACCCCGCCCACAGGGCGATGACTACGGCCTCGTCTTCGGCCCGGTGCTGTCTTGTGCATTGCGGATTTTCAATTTGTCGCCGCCCTCAGTCACTTTTCTCGAGCTGTCATTATCGTATAGTATATTTGAGACATCGAATATTCAAGATTTCCGATTTGCCGTGGTGTGCTGCCATGTCGGGCGGCCCGAGCGGGGCACAGCCCGTCGCGGGCTCTCGATGTCGGGCACTCCTGATGAGCAACGGGGATGATACTTCTGCCCGCACAAACTGACCGGGGATGAACGTGGAACACGACCTCCGTCGATTCAAGGCCGAGATCTTCCAGGCCTTGGCGAACCCCACCCGAATTGCGATCGTCGAGCTGCTCCGCGATGAGGGGGAGGCTTCCGTCGGCCGGATCGCCGAGGCGGTCGGAATCGAACAGGCGAACGCCTCCCAGCACCTCGCCGTCCTACGGAACAAGTACGTTGTCCTCGCCCGCAAACAGGGGAACGTCGTTCACTACCGGTTACGGGACAAGAGACTCGGTCGGGTGCTCGACCTGCTGAAGACCTACTTCACCACCCACCTTGCGGCGGCGACCGAGCTGCTCACCGATTTACAAGACTCATCCGGCAAGACGTGACCGCCCCGCGCCGCCCGAACCCGAGGTGTCCGATGCCCGAGCATCCACCGTCCTGCCCCATGCCTCCGCCCCCGCTCACCATCCTGGCGAGGTTCCTCACCGTCGCGGCCGCGTCCCGCGGGGTGGAAGAGGCCGTGCTGGATCTGGTCGGGCCGGTTTGGTCGAAACTCGGCTACGTCGGCGGCCGACTGTGGTTTCACGACTCAGCCGGCGGCTTGCTCATCCCGGGAGTCGGGTGGTACGCTGGCCGGGGGCCGAGCCCGACTCCGACCCCGGTCATGGCCGGCGGGCCGTCGCTCATCGGCCAGTGCTGGGCCCGCAACCAGATCGAGTGGGTGGCCTGGACCAGTTGGGACCAAGGCCGGCCGTGCCCGGAGGTGTACACGTGCGTGCCGCTGAACGCCGGCGGTCGGGTACTCGGCGTGCTCGAACTGGCTACGGAGACCGCCGACGAACCCCCCACGGATCTCGCCGCTCTCCTGGGCATGCTCGGCGGGCGGCTAGGCGACCTCGCCGCGGCGGCGGAATAGAGTCGTGCCGACAGCCCCCGATCACCGCTCCCTGGCTCTCCTCGGAGCGGTCGCCGCCCCGCTCCGCGTGATCGGGGCGACCGGACGAACCGTCTGGGTGAATGAGGCGCTCCGCCAGTACAAGGGCGGCGTCAGCCGCAGCCGACGAGCGGCATGCGGGTGGCCATCACGGTCAGGAACAGCACGTTCGCGTCGAGCGGCAGCCCGGCCATGTACACCACCGCCCGGGCCACGTGCCCCACGTCCATCCGCGGCTCGGCCGCCACCGTCCCGTCCGCCTGCGGCACCCTGTCCGCCATCTATGCGGTCAGGTCGGTGGCGGCGTTGCCGATGTCGATCTGCCCGCACGCGATGTCGTACCGCCGGCCGTCCAGGGCGGTGGACTTGGTCAGCCCGGAGAGGGCGTGCTTGGTGGCCGTGTGCGGGGCGGAGTCGGGCCGCCCGGGCGGGCGGACGAGGCCCAGACGCGGGAGTTCGCCGCCCAGGCCGACCTGGCCCGGTGCGTGTTCGCAACCCGTTCCGCCCGGATAGGCTAAGTGATTCAAAGCGAGGGCACTCGCAACCGTTTCAGACGGGAGCGGTAGAACAGTACCGGCAGGAACAGGTCGATCATCTCGTCGGCGACCAGCAGCCCGCCCAGCACCGGCACCATCATCGGGCGTAACACCTCCGCCCCCGGCCCGGTGGTGAGCAGCAAGGGGGCAAGGCTGAACAGCGTCGTCACCTCGGTCAGCAGCTTCGGCCGGAGGCGGTGTGCGGCGCCGTTCAGTACCGCCTCCCGCAACGACTCGGGGGTGAGTTGCCCGAACCCGCCCGCGTCGTCCACCGCCTGCCGCAGGTAGACGAGCATGATGACGCCGGTCGAAGTCGCCATGCCAAAGCAGGAGATGAACCCGACCCACGCGGTCACCGACAGCGGGTAGCCGAGCAGCCATTGCAGCAGCACCCCGCCGGCCATCGCCCCGGGCACGGCGATCAGGATCAGCCCGGCGTCGGTCAGGTCGCGGTACGTCCACCACAAGGTGAGGAGGATGAGCAGCACGACCAGCGGGACGGCGACGGCCAGCGTCCGGTTGGCCCGTGCCTCGTGCTCGAACTGCCCGGTCCACTCGACGAACACCCCGTCGGGCAGCCGCAAGCGGGTGGCCACCGCCTGCCGCGCCGCGTCCACGAACTCGGTGGCGTCCCGGCCGCGGACGTTCAGCCGCACGTAGTTCCGGGCCAGCCCGTTCTCACCCTTGATGGCCGCCGGCCCTTCGGCGATTCGCACGTCGGCCACCGCCGCCAGGGGCACGTGGGTCGGCCCGTATTTGGTGCGGGCGGGCACCGGCAGGGTTCTTACCGACTCCTCGTCCTCCCGGTACGCACGGGCGAACCGCACCCGCACCGGGAACCGCTCCCGCCCCTCCACCGTGTGCGTCACCACCCGGCCGCCGACGGCCAACTCGACCAGGTCGGTCACGCCGCCCGGCTCGACCCCGAGGCGGGCCGCCTTCGCGCGGTCGGGGACGATCTCCAGGTACCCCTTCCCGCGGACCGGGTCGGCGATCACCTCGGCCGCACCGGGGAGCGTCTTCAGCAGGGCGGCGATGTCCTCCGACGCCTTCACCACGTCGTCGGCCCGGCGGCCAAGGACCCGCACCCCGACGGTGGTGTTCACCCCCGTGGCGAGCATGTCCACCCGGTTCTGGATGGGCATCGTCCACACGTTTGTCCAGCCCGGCATCTGCACCGCCCGGTCCATCTCCCCGCCGAACCCGGCGAGTTCCACACGATCCCGTTGCACCAGACGAAGTGTGCGGGCGAGCTGCCGCGTCTGCTCCACCTGGATGGCGTCGAATGCAGGCACCGGTTCCAGGAACGGCAATTCGGGGTGGCCGCCGTGTCGGTGCCCGCCGCCCAGGTGTGCCGTGGTTGAAGCCGACCGCACCTGGTGCCAGCGGTGAACCGCCGCCGCCACCTGCGGGTCGGTCACCTCACCTGCCTGGACGATCGTTTCCAACACCAGCCGGGTGTAAACGCCGGGCGCGCGGGCGAGCAGGTCGGCGTTGAGCTGCTTGGTGTACCCCCGCCAAAGGTCCAGGTGCCGCTGCCGCACCTCGTCGTACAGGGCGTCGAGGAAGGTCCGCTCGTCCCCGCCGAGCAGCACCCGCGCCGCGTTCAGCCCGCGGGTGAACGGCCCCGGCCGCAGCCTGCTCAGGTCGGCGTCGGCCGGCACCACCCCGAGGTCCGTCAGCCGCCGCAG
Source organism: Gemmataceae bacterium (assembly GCA_947474875.1). Classification (GTDB taxonomy): domain Bacteria; phylum Planctomycetota; class Planctomycetia; order Gemmatales; family Gemmataceae; genus JALHQU01. The sequence goes on along the minus strand of CANJKY010000158.1, from coordinate 2,059 downwards.
GGCGTCCCGGGCGACGGCGGCGACCGCCTCGGGCGTCGGCTCCATGCCGAGGTGGGCGGCGTGCCCGGTCAGCACCGCATCGACCAGCGGGGCGACCTCACCCGCCCCCGGTGTGAGCGCCCCGTCCGCCGCCAGGCGGTCGATCAGCCGCTCCACCGCGAACCGGGCTTGCCGCCGGCCGAGATCCCGCTCGAACTCCTTGTTCCGCTGGTACGCCGCCTCTCGCATCTGGGCGTCGAACAGGGGCACCGCGGCCATCGCCGCCGCGCCGGCCGCGTTCCGCCGGTCGCCGGGGTCGCGGACCAGCCCGCCGGCCACCACCGCGTCCAGCACCGCCAGAGCGTGGGCGTCGGCCGCGGCCGGCGGCAGGCACCGCCGCGGCCAGAACTCGCGGGGGCGGAAGTTCACCATCGTCTCGATCATGTCCAGCGGTGCCGGGTCGGTGGCCGTCTCGGCGCGGCCGGCCTTACCGACCACCATGTCCGCCTCGGGGAACCGGCACAGGATCATGTCGCGGGCGAGCAGGTCGTCCGCCGCCTGCGCCGCCGACATCCGCGGCACGGTGATCGGCATGTCCATCGCCATGCCCTCGTCCAGCGGGGTGAGGAACTGCCGCGGGAGCGGGGTCACCCACCGCCCGGCGACCAGCCCGATTAGGATCAGGGAGATGCCGGCGAGCCACCGGGTGCGCCACCGAGACGCCACCCAAACGCAGGCCGCCACCGCGACGGCCACCACCACGGGCAGCAGGCCGGGCACGCCGAGCGGAGCCGTGCCGAGGACGAAGGTCAGCCCGGCCACCCACACCACCGCCGCCGGGCGGTCGAGCAGGTACGCCAGCGCCGGGCGGTACACCCGCGTCAGCCCGCGGACCACCTGCACCTGCGCTTCCGACTTCAGCCGCCCGCGGACGAGGAAGGTACACAGGGCCGGGACGAGGGTGACGGACAGCAGGCCGACGCCGAGCATGGCGAACGACTTGGTGAACGCCAGCGGGTGGAACATCTTCCCTTCCAGCCCGCCGAGCGCGAACACCGGCAGGAAGGACAGGAACAGGATGAGCACCGAGAAGGTGATCGGCCGCCCGACCTGCCGGCAGGCGGCGAGCACGTCGGCCCGCGTGTCCCCGCGAACGGGCGCGTCGCCGTGCCGCCGCTTCAGCCGGTGCATCACGTTCTCGGCCACCACGATGGACGAGTCCACCAGCACGCCGATGGAGATGGCCAGCCCGGCCAGGGACATTAGGTTCGTCTCGACGGCGACCCCGCACCGGCGGAACAGGTCCATCAGCCCGAACGAGAGCAGGACGGCCAGGGGCAGGGTGATGGCAACGACGACGGCGGTGCGGGCGTGGCGGAGGACGACCAGGATGCAGATGGTGGAGACGAGGATCGCTTCGAACAGGGTGTCGGTGACGGTGCCGATCACGCCGCGGACGAGCGGGGTGCGGTCGTACACCGCCACCACCCGCACCCCCGGCGGCAGGCCGGCCTGGAACTCCTGGATCTTGGCCCGCAGGCGGCGGGTCACGTCGAGCGGGTTCTCCCCGTGCGTCATCAGCACCACCCCGCCCACCGCCTCGCCGCCGTCCTTTTCCAGGATGCCCCGGCGGGGGCCGCTGCCGAGCGACACGCGGGCCACGTCCGACAGCGGAACCGCCGAGCCATCGGCGGCGGTCACGGTCACGTTCTCCAGGTCGCGGATCACCCGCTGCGGGTCGGGCGGCGGGTCGGGCTGGCCCGGCCGGGCGCCGAGCCAGCCGACCCCGCGGGTGATGTGTTCCGCGTTCCCCTTGAGGACGACGCCGCTGCCGACCGCCGCGTTCGCCCGCCGCACCGCGTCGCCCACCGCGGCGGCATCCACCCCGCGGGCGCGGAGGCGGTGCGGGTCGAGTTCCACCTGGTATTCCAGCGGCAGGCCGCCGACGCTGGCGACCTCGGCCACCCCTGGCACGCCGGCCAGTTGCGGGCGGACGTACCAGTCCTGAACGGCCCGCAGCCGGCCGGGGTCGTACCCCTTGCCCTCGACGGTGTACCAGAAGATCTGGCCGGTGGCGGCG
>CANJKY010000157.1 GCA_947474875.1 Gemmataceae bacterium | reverse complement strand
TGGTGGCTGGTGACGCACAAGCCGGACGCGAAGACGGCCGACAAACCGCCCCCGCCGGTCGCGGTGGGCAAGGTGGTGAAGGAAGACGAACTCAACATCGTCACCCTCAGCGAAGAGGCCGAGAAGCGGATCGGGCTGACCGTCGCCCCCGTCGAGAAGAAGGCCGTCCGCCGGGTTCGGGTGTACGGCGGGGAGGTGGTCGTCCCGGTCGGCCGAACCATCCTCGTCGCCGCCCCGCTCACCGGCGTCTTGAAAGCCCCGACCGGCGGTGAGGTGAAAGCCGGGCAGTCGGTGAAGGTCGGGCAGGCGGTGTTCCAACTGACGCCACTGCTCACCCCGGACGGGCGGGCCACCCTGTCGGCGTCGCTGGCCGACGCGGACGGGCAGGTGAACAACGCCAAGACGCAGGTGGAGTTGAGCCGCATCGCCCTCGACCGGGCCAAGCGGGTGTTGAAGGAGGGGGCCGGCAGCCAGCGGCAGGTGGACGAAGCCCAGGCCGCGTACGACGTGTCCGTCAAAACGCTCGAAGCCGCCTCCGCCCGGTTGGCCATCTTGAAGAAGGCGGTCGGTGACGCCGAGACGGGGACCGCCGCCCCGATCTCGATTGAAGCGCCCGAAACGGGCCTCGTCCGCACCGTTTCCGCCCTCCCCGGCCAGACGGTGCCCAGCGGGGCGGCGCTGTTCGAGGTGATCGACCTGTCGACCGCATGGGTTCGGGTGCCGCTACCGGTGGGCGACCTGGACGCCATCGACCGCACCGAACCGGCCCGCGTCGGCAAACTGTCCGCCCCGCCCGGCGCACGCCTCCCCACCGCCCGGCCGGTCCCCGCCCCGCCTTCGGCCAACCCGCTCGCCGCCACCGTCGATCTCTACTACGAGTTGCCCAACCCGGACGGGAAGCTGTTCCCCGGCCAGCGGCTCGGGGTGTCGCTCCCGCTGGCCGACGCCAATGAGGGGTTGACGGTGCCGTGGGCGGCGGTGGTGTACGACACGCACGGCGGGACGTGGGTGTACGAACAGGTCGGCCCCCGGAAGTTCGCCCGCCGCCGGGTGGTCGTCGGGCACACGGTCGGGGCGGACGCGGTTCTGTCGAGCGGCCCGCCGGCGGGAACGAGGATCGTGACCGCGGGCGTGCAACAGCTCTTCGGGGCGGAAACCGGCTTCGTCAAGTGAGGGCACCATGCTCAGCCGCCTGATCACGTCCTCCGTCCGCGGCCGGGTGGTCGTCCTCGCCCTGTGCGGGCTGCTCATCGCCCACGGGGTCCGCACGATCCGCACGGCCCCGCTGGACGTGTTCCCCGAGTTCGCCCCGCCGAAGGTGGAGGTGCAGACCGAAGCGCCCGGCCTGTCCACCGAAGAGGTGGAAAGCCTCGTCAGCGTGCCGCTGGAGAACGCCCTGAACGGCACCCCCGGCCTGAAGACCATCCGCTCGAAATCGGTCCTCGGGCTGTCGTCGGTGGTGCTGCTGTTCAGTGAAGGCACGGACATCCACAAGGCCCGGCAGTTCGTCCAGGAGCGGGTCGCCGCCGAAGCCGTCCGCCTGCCCACGGTCGCCCGCCCGCCGGTCATCCTCCAGCCGCTCTCGTCCCTCAGCCGGGTGATGAAGATCGGCGTGTCGTCGAAGACGATGAGCCAGCAGGACATGACCGTGCTGGCCTTGTGGACGGTCCGCCCGAAGCTGATGTCGGTCCCGGGGGTGGCGAACGTCGCCATCTGGGGCCAGCGGGACAAGCAGTTTCAGGTGCTGGTCGACCCCGACCGGCTGCGGGAGTCCGGGGTGACGCTCGACCAGGTGATGCGGGCCACGCAGGACGCGACCGTGTTGGAGTCGGGCGGGTATGTGGACAAGCCCAACCAGCGGCTCGCCGTCCGGCACAAGGCGACGGTTCACACCCCGGACGATCTGGCCCGCACCGTCGTCGCCTTTCAGGGGAACGCCCCGACCCGCCTGGGGGACGTGGCGACGGTCCGGTACGGCTCGCCCCCGCCCATCGGGGACGCCATCATCGTCGCCAAGCCGAAGGACGGGGAGATCCCCACCGAAGGCGTTCCCGGCTTGCTCCTGATCGTGGAGAAGCAGCCCGACGCCAACACCCTCGAAGTGACCCGCCAGGTCGAGGCGGCGCTCCGGGAACTCGAACCGGGGCTGGGCGGGGTGGACGTGGACCCGACCATCTTCCGCCCGGCGACGTTCATCGAGCGGGCGGTCGAAAACCTCGGGCACGCTCTCCTGACCGGGTGCGGGCTGGTGGTCGTCATCCTCGTCCTGTTCCTGTTCGATTGGCGGACGGCACTCATCAGCCTCACCGCCATCCCGTTGTCTCTCGTCTCGGCGGTGGTGGTGCTGACGGCGCTCGGGGTGACGCTGAACACGATGGTCATCGCCGGGCTGGTGATCGCGCTCGGGGAGGTGGTGGACGACGCCATCATTGACGTGGAGAACATCGTCCGCCGGCTGCGGCTGAACCGGGCGGCGGGCAACCCGGTGTCGGCGTTCAGGGTGGTGATCGACGCCTCGCTCGAAGTGCGGAGCGCGGTGGTGTACGCCACCGCCATCGTCATCATCGTGTTCCTCCCCATCTTCTTCCTCGACGGCATCGCCGGGGCGTTCTTCCGCCCGCTGGCGATGGCCTACATCCTCGCCATTCTGGCCTCCCTCCTGGTCGCCCTGACCGTCACCCCGGCGCTGTCGTACATGCTGCTCACCGGCGACCGCGGGCGGCACACCGAACCGCCGCTCACTCGGCTGCTACGGTGGGTGTACGGGAAAATCCTCCCCCGGCTGGTCGGCCGGCCGTGGGCGGCGCTCGGGGTGATCGCCGCCACGTTCGTCCTGAGCGGGGCGGCGGCGACCCGCTTCGGCTCGGAGTTCCTGCCCGAATTTCAGGAGACCGACTTCCTGATGCACTACATCGCCAAGCCGGGCGCGTCGGTCGAGGAGATGGACCGGATGACGGTGCTGGCCAGCCGCGAACTCCGGGCCGTGCCCGGCGTGCGGAACTTCGGCTCGCACATCGGCCGGGCCGAAGTGGCCGACGAGGTGTACGGCCCGAACTTCACCGAGCTTTGGATCAGCATCGACCCGGACGCCAACTACCCGGCCACCCTCAACCGCATCCAGCGTGCGATGGAGGGCTATCCGGGCATGTTCTGCGACGTGCAGACGTACCTCAAGGAGCGGTCGAAGGAGGTGCTGTCCGGTACCAGCTACAGCATCGTGGTGCGGCTGTTCGGCCCGGACCTGGACGCGCTGCGGGCGAAGGCGAAGGAGGTGGAGAAGGTGATGGGGTCGGTCGAGGGCGTCACCAACCTGAAAGTGGAGTCGCAGGTGCTTCTGCCGCAGATCGAGGTGCGGCTGCGGCCCGAAGCCGCCGAGCGGTACGGGCTGACGCCGGGCCACGTCCGGCGGGCGACGACGACGCTGTTGCGGGGGGCGAAGGTGGGCGAGGTGTACGAGGGGCAGAAGCGGTTCGACGTGGTGGTGTGGGGCGAACCGGCCTGCCGGGACGACCTGACGGCGCTCCGGGCGCTGCCCATCGACACCCCGGCCGGCGTGCTGGTGCGGCTGGGCGATGTGGCCGACGTGCTGGTGGTGCCGATGCCGAACGAGGTGAAGCGGGAGGCCGCGTCCCGCCGCCTGGACATCACCTGCAACGTGCAAGGGCGTGACCTGAGGGCGACCGCCGCCGAGGTCGAGGGGAAGGTGAAGGGGTTGAGGTTCGAGGCCGGGTATCACCCCGAGTTCCTGGGTGAAGAGGCCGCCCGCCGCGAATCCAGCCACCGCCTGTACCTGCTGGCGGGGCTGGCCTTGCTCGGCGTCATCCTGGTCATCTACTCCGATTTCAAGTCGTGGCGGCTGACGCTGATCGTGGCGTTCACGCTGCCGTTCGCCCTCGTCGGCGGTGGGGCCGGGGTGATGCTGTCGGGCGGGGTCGTGTCGCTGGGGTCGCTGGTCGGGTTCGTGACGGTGCTGGGCATCGCCGCCCGCAACGGCATCATGCTGGTGTCCCACTACCGGCACCTCGAAGACCACGAGGGCGAAGCGTTCGGGGTCGGGCTCGTTCGTCGCGGCTCGGAGGAGCGGCTGGCACCGATCCTGATGACGGCGCTGGCGACCGGGCTGGCCCTCCTTCCGCTAGTCATTAGCGGGCAGAAACCGGGCCACGAGGTGGAGTACCCGCTGGCGGTGGTCATCCTCGGTGGGCTGGTCACATCCACCCTGCTGAACCTGTTCCTTCTGCCACCCCTTTACCTGCGGTTCGGCCGCCGCACCGCCGCCGAACGGGAGGGGCAGGAGTGACGCGGACGGCCCGGTTGACCTGTTCTCCCTGACCGCACGGACCGTCGGGCGGGTGGCCTTCCCGGGCGCGCACCGCATCGCGACCAGACGGGGAACGAACTGGCGGCCCAGTTCGGGGCCACCCGCCCCTGACCCACGCCGGGAGGAAGCGACTCCTGGCCGGGGCCGAGGCTGTGTTCACCTTTCGGGCCAAGACCCCCGAGGCCCAGGAGGACAGGACGCCCGAACTGTACGAGCAGATCGGGCGGCTGATGGTCGAACTGGACGGGGTGAAAAAACCTGCCCAGTTCGGCTGACGACGTACGGCCGCTGATCAATGCGGTTGAAGCATGCCTTCAACACAAGCGAAGTGTTTGGACGCTAGCTTCGGATCCTATCGCCCCAACTCCATAACCCCTGAAGCCCCCCTGGTTACAGGGGTTCGCCGCTTGTGCGGCCGCCCTTACACCGCCCGGGGTGGGGCGTCCTCCACCGGGTGAGCGGCGACCTTCGCCTCTCCGTTCACCCCGCTCGCCGCACCGCCGGTCGCCGGCACCACCGCCAGTTTCACCACGTCCTCGCGGCTGACCGGCTCCGACCCCATCAGGTGGCCGAACGCCTCCCACCCCGGCACCTGTAGGCAGATGGCCTTGATGGCGGCCATCAGCGGCATGGCCAGGAACAGCCCGGCGGTGCCCCACACCAGGTACCAGAACAGGCAGGAGATGAGCACGGTGGTGGCGTTCAGGTCCATCCCCCGGCCCATCACCCACGGGACGATGATGTACCCCTCCACCGTCACCACCCCCACGTAGAACACGAGCAGGCCGAACGCCACCAGCGGGTCCACGTTCAGCAGCGCGTCCAGCGTCGGCATCACCCCGGCGGCGATGGTGCCCAGGTACGGGATGTAGCACAGGATGACGGTGAGCAGCGCCCACAGCACCGGCTGCTTCAGCCCGCACAGGCGGTACACCGCCCCGAGCACCACCCCCAGCCCGATGTTCACGATGGTCCGCCACACCAGGTAGTTCCGCACGCTCTCGGCCATCTCCCGGAACGCCGCCGACACCTGCCGCTGCACGTCCGCCGCCGGGCCGAAGATGGCGCGGATCTTGTCCGCCAGCATCTGCCCCTCGACCAGCAGGAACAGCAGGATGAACAGCACCAGCACCGCCTCGGTGAGCAGCCCCAGCCCCTGCCCCGAGAGCGACAGCAGCAGGTTGGTGATCTGTTCCCCCTGTAGGAACTTCTTCAGCTCCAGGTACACCCCGGACTGGTTCGGGTCCTTGGGCAGCACCTGCTCGGCGCCGAACGGCAGCGCCCGGTCGAACTGGGTGCGGAGTCGCTGGTAGAACGCGGTCATGCTGCCCTCGTCGTTCGGCTTGGGCAGGTCGTTCAGGATCTGCGGCACGGACAGGGCGACCACCGCCACCATCAGAAGGACCACCAGCACCAGCAGGCCGATGACCAGCGAGCAGGCGACGAACCACGGCATCTGGATGCGGCGGTGCAGCCCGCTGGCCGCCGGCCACAGGATGGCGGCCAGCAGCCCGGCGATGGTGAGCGGGATGAAGATCGACCGCCCCAGGTACAGGGCGACGCTCAGCCCGAGGGCGGCGAGCACGTTCAACCCGTACCGGGTGGCGGTCGTCAGGTTCAGGTTCATGGCGACTAGTTTCAGGTATCGCGTACCGGGTTTCAAGCACCGGTTCCACCCGCTCTCCGCTACCCGTCGAGTTGCTCGCACGCCGCCACCGTGTTCTCCAGCAGCATGGCGATGGTCATCGGCCCGACCCCGCCGGGCACCGGGGTCACGGCCGCGGCCACGTCCCACACCCCGGCGTCCGCGTCCCCGCACAGCTTGCCGGCCACCGTGTTCATACCCACGTCCAGGATCACCGCCCCCGGCTTCACCATGTCGGCGGTGATCAGCTTCGGCACCCCGACCGCCGCCACCAGGATGTCCGCCCGCCGGCACACCGCCGCCAGGTCGGCGGTGCGGGTGTGCGCCACCGTCACGGTGGCGTCGCACCCGGCCGGGTTGGCCGCCGTCCTCTTCTGCATCATCATCATGGCCAGCGGCTTGCCCACGATGTTGCTGCGGCCGACGATCACCACCTCGCGTCCCGCCGTCTCGATGCCGTTGTGCCGCAGGATCTGCACGCACCCGTGCGGGGTACACGGGTAGAACCGCGGGTGCCCGGCCGCCAGCAGGCCGACGTTCTCCGGGTGGAACGTGTCCACGTCCACCGTCGGGTCGATGGCGTCGATCACCGCCTTCTCGTCGATGTGCGGGGGCAACGGGAGTTGCACCAGGATGCCGTGAACCTGCGGGTCGGCGTTCAGCTCGGCGATCAGGTCGAGCAGCGCCCGCTGGGGGGTGTCCGCCGGCCGCTCGTGCAGCCAACTGCGGATGCCCGCCTGCTCGCACGCCTTCTGCTTGTTCCGCACGTACACCCGGCTGGCCGGGTTGTCGCCGACCAGCACCACCGCCAGACCGGGCGGCTGCTGGCCGGCGGCGGTGCGGGCGGCCACCCGCGTCGCGATCTGCCCGCGGAGGGTTTCGGCCAGGGCTTTGCCGTCGAGTCGCTTCGCGGTCATGACGATTCCGTAGTGGGCCTGTGGCCCACCGATTCGTAAACGGTGGGCTACAGGCCCACCCTACCCGAGTCTTTCTAGCAGCTTCGGCAGGGTCACCCCGGACGGGCCGTACAGCCCGACATCGGCCTGCTCGCTCGCGCTGGTGCGGGTCAGGTTGCACTCGATCACCGTCGCGCCGGGGTTTTTCGTCCGCTTGGCGATCGGGACCAGGCTGGCCGCCGGGTACACCACCGCCGACGTGCCGACCACCAGCAGCACGTCGCATTCCGCCGCCGCCTCCATCGCGCTCACCCACACGTCTTCGGGCAACGCCTCGTGGAACCACACGATGGCCGGCCGCAGGAACCCGCCGCAGTGCGGGCACCGCGGGCGGTCGCCGAGCGGTTCCAGCCCGCGGTCTTCAACCCGCTCGCAGTCCAGGCACCGCGTCCGCCGCAGGCTGCCGTGGACCTCCAGCACGTTCTTGTTCCCGGCCGTCTGGTGCAGCCCGTCCACGTTCTGCGTGGCCAGGGTGAACCCGTCGGCGTACCGCTCCTCCAGCTTCGCCAGTGCGACGTGACCGGGGTTCGGCCGCACCTTCGCCACGTTCTCCCGCCGCCCGTTGTAGAAC
>CANJKY010000156.1 GCA_947474875.1 Gemmataceae bacterium | reverse complement strand
CGTGCCCACCCGGTTGCCCCGGTAGCAGGTGCCGGATCCGTTCCCAGTGGTCATCAGGCAGGTCGTGGCGGCTGAACATGACGGCCTCGGAGCGGGCAAATGGCCGCCCCGCTATCGCAAACCGCCTACGTTCCGTCAACACGGCCTAATCCCCTTCGTTTCCCTGAGTTCGCCCTCCGCGCTTCACGCCACATCACCCCCCTCGCTCGCCCGTCTACCTTCACGTCCTCGCCTTTAACCGAACCTACATCAGCAACGCGGAGGAATACCGGACCCACGTCGTTGCCACCTGCGGCCACCCTTACCGTACGGCACGGAATTGACGGCCGCCGGTTAACAGGGGATACTGTCCGACTAACAGCGGCTGGCGGTCGATTGCTGGTCTACTCGTGGAGGGCGGCGTGGCCGAGACCCAGGACGATGTCTGGCTCGGGGCGTGGCGACGGCTGGTTGCCGATCCGGACGAGGGCGGTGCGTTCGCCGCTCTGGTCCACGGGCCGTTGACAGACGCACTCGAAGACCGATACCCGTGGGCGGATCCCCACGCCGTGGCCACGGCGGTGGGCGACGCGGTGCTGGCCTTCCTGCGGCGGCCGGCCGCGTACGACCTCGGTCGGCTGCCGCTGTTCCGTTACCTCCTGCTGATCGCTCGCCGCCGGCTGTCGCACCAGCGCGAGCGGGAGGGCCGGCACCACCGCGGGCGGATTCCGTGGGACGCCGTCGAACTCGCCGCCCCCGCCGGGAACGAGTGGGAGGAGGACGAGCTGTCGTTCCAGTCGGCCGACCTCCAGCCGGTTCTCGCGAGCCTGTCCGACGCCGAGCGGCGGGTGCTGGAGTTGATGCGGGACGGGGAGCGATCGACGGCCGCGTTCGTCGCCGCTTTGGGCCTGGCCGACCGCCCGGTCGGCGAGCGAGAGGCGGTGGTGAAGCGGGTGAAGGACCGGATCAAGGCCCGGCTGAAGCGGGCGGCGGGGGGTGGCACATGACCGAGGACGTATTCCACACGGCCCGGCGGGCCGGGGCCGATCCGTTCTTCCTGGCGTTCGCGCTGGCCCGGTATGCTGAGGAGCAGCAGATGGACGAACCCGCCCTGTCGGCCGCCCTGGGGGCGACGCCCGAAACCTTGGCTCACGCCCGCCTGTGCCAGATGCCCCGCGCCGACCCGGCCGGGCTGAAAGAGGACGTGGACCGCATCGCGGCCCGGTTCGGGCTGAACCGTGGGGTACTGCTGCTGGCGGCGCGGTGTGGGCAGGTGGCGGCCGTCCACCAGTTCGCGGTGGAGCAGGGGGTGCCCGAGGACGCCGCCCCGATGCTGGCGGCGCGAGATCGCGATGCCGAAGCCGACCAGCCGCAACCACCCGGGGGCGGCGGATGAGTGCGGTCGGCCCGCCGGTGTGGGTGATCGGCCTGGCCGAGCAGTTCTGGGCCGACGCCGGCGAGGTGCCGGCCGGGTTCCCGCGCGAGCTGGCGTTGCCCGCCGCCATGGCCGCGCTCATCACCCCGGTGGAGCGGCCGGGGCTGCGGGTGAGAAGTGTCATCGACTACCTCACCCCGAAGCGGCTGCCGGTGAATTTCGCCGAGCCGGACCGCCCGCTCCGCGCCGCCCTGTACTGTTGGAAGGGGGCGGGGTACGTGTTCCTCGACCCGGCCGACCCGCCGGACGAGCGGCGGTTCTCGTTCGCCCACGAACTCGCCCACTTCCTCCGGGACTACGCCGCCCCCCGCCGGCAGGTGGAGCGATCGGTCGGACCGGCCGCCCTGGACGTGCTCGACGGGCTGCGGAAGCCGACGACCGACGAACGCCTGCACGCCGTGCTGCGGAACCGCCCGCTAACCCCGCACTGTCACTTCATGAGCCGTGACCCGGCCGGCCGGCCGAAGGGCGAAGGCGAGCAACGGGCGGAGGCCGACGCCGACCGGCTGGCGTTCGAACTGCTCGCCCCGGCCGAGTTGTTCCACCTCGACACCGATCGCTCGGTGATCGAGTCGCGGCTGGTCGCCGAGTTCGGCCTGCCGGCGGCGGTCGCCGCCGTGTACGCACGTCTGTTGCTCCCGCCGCCTCCGCCCGTCGGCGGGTTAATTGCACGGCTGACAGATTCGTTGTAAAGTGCCGTCGAACTTTCCGGCCTGTTCGGAACATCCGGCACAGGAGGACTTCGATGGCCGCCCTGGTGGATGCTGATCCCGCACTACCCGTATCGCGGCTTGCCCACGGGCTGACGGCCGACGAGTTCAAGCAGCAGTTCGGCGAGCCGCTGCCCCGCGTGCTCAGCCTGGAGTCGTGGCAGCAGGGGGTGGACCTGGTGCGGGAGTACGCCCGCATCGAGCGGGAGGTGTCGGCGGCGGTGGACGCGGAGCGGGGGCACGAGGCGGCGGTACGGGAGCGGGTGTTCCCGAAACTGAAGACCGCCCCTGGGGCGCCACCCGAAGCCGGGCACTACGCCGACGTGACGCTGGCGGACATCCGGGAGGCGCACCAGAACCTGCTGTTCGCCGGGCGGGTGCAGGCGTGCGACGGCACCGTGCAGACGCACGACACCCTGGCCCTCACCGTGTACCAGATCGGCGTGTGCCTGGTGAGCTACCGCGGGAACGCCGGCAGTTGGTCCACGCGGCTGTTCCGCAAAGACCTGCGGGAGGAGCACCCCGACCCGGTGGGGGACTTGATCACCGTGCTGGAACGCCGCGGGCGGCGAGCCGGGCTGAACCAGCCGGACCGCCGCGACGGGCTGAGCGAGCTGGCCCAGCGGGCGGTGATGAGCTTCGCCGAGGCGCGGGTGCTGGCGGAGAAGGCGGACGCCCCGTGGCGGATGGGGCACGGCAGCCCGGCCCCGTACCAACTGCTCGCCGGGGCCGGCAACCCGGACGTGATGATCGAGAGCGTGAAGGTGCTGCGGCGGCTGATCGTCGGCCACCGGCGGTTCGTGTTCGTGTCCAGCGAGAGCGGGGACCGCGACCTGCTGACGCTCGGCCAGGCGTTGCGGCCGCTGGAGTAACTGATCGTCGGCACCCTCGCCGAGCGGGTCGAGCGGTTCGTCAGCGAACTCAAGTTCTCCCCGCGGGTGACGGTGGACAACGATTGGGACGGCGACGGCATCGCCTACCCGCCGGAGAAGTGGGTGCTGCGGTTCCAGGAGGAGATCGCCAGTCAGGTGCTGGTGGGCGTATACCGGGCGAGCTGGCTGGCCCCGCCGCAGGTGTTCTACTGCCACCGCGACCACTTCCCGGTGGCCGCCCGCATCGCCCTGGCCGACTCGGTGCTGCTGCCCGACCGCGGGTTCCCGATGCTGATTGACCTCGTCGATCGCGCGTGCAAGAGCGTATACGGCGGGGGCAGCCTGAGGGAGATGGCCGACGCCGCGTATGCGAAGGCCGGCGCCGGCGTGCGGTACGGCAGCGAACGCCAGAACCGGCCGGAGAAGTGAGGCCTTCCCACCAACAGGAGTCGCGTCATGGACCCGATTCTGACCGCCGTGTACGTCCACATGGCCCGGCACCACAACGCGAGCGTGGACGACATCTTGGTCGACCCGCTGCTGCGGGAGGAGTTCGTCACCCTCTGCCGGCGGTCGGTCGGGGAGGACGTGCCCGAGGAAAAGCTGCTGCGGCGGCTGGCCGGCCTGCGGAAGCGATCCAAGCTGCCGCGGGCGAAGGACATCCCGGCGGCTTGAGGCCCGGCGGAAGAACCTCACCCCCCGGCCCCCTCTCCCAGGGGGAGAGGGGGTGTTCAAGTCGCCGTCGTGACTGGTGTGCCCCTTCCCGCGTGCGGGTGGCGGCCTCATCCCACGGGTGCCTGTCCCGTTTGAACACCCCCTCTCCCCCTGGGAGAGGGGGCCGGGGGGTGAGGTCTCACCTGTGAACACCGTCACCTCACCGCGAATTCCCATTTGGAGCCACACCATGTCCGACGCCTACGCCAACGGCATCGCCCCCGCGCTGGCCGCCGAGGTCGCCGCCGCCGGCGGGCCGGTCGCCCGCCCGGCCGACCACGACGGGTCGGTCGGCCGCACCCTGTTCGACCTGCCCGGCAGTGCCGACCTGACCGTCACCGTTCTGCTGCCGAACGACCACCTGCACCGGGCGCCGTCGCAGTCGCTCGTCCGCATCCGCAGCACCGACGGCCGGCGGTATCTGGGCGTGGTGACGGCCGGGCCGTTCGCCGAGCCGGACGGGTTGCGGGGCGATTCGCCCATGCTGCAAGCCGTCGCCACCCACGGCGGGGACTACCTGCCGCCGTACCACGGCCGCATCCAGGTGAGTATCCTCGGCGAGGAGATTCGAGACGGCGAAACAACCTCTCTCACCCCGCCGCGGCTCCGCCCGCTGCCGAACAGCCCGGTGTGGGTGCTGGACGACGCCGAATCCGCCGGCGTGTTGAAGTGCGACGGGGATGTGCGGCTGGGGCTGGCCGCCGGGCACGAAGGGGTGGTGGTGGGCGTGCCGTCCGCCGTGAAGAGCGTGTTCCCGCGGCACACGGCGATTCTCGGCACCACCGGCGGGGGGAAGTCGAACACGGTGGCCGGGCTGGTGAAGCGGGCGACGGCCGCCGGCATGGCGGTGGTGCTGCTCGACGTGGAGGGCGAGTACACCCGGCTGCACGAGGCGAACGGCGACGCGAAGATGTCCGCGGCGCTGGCGGCCCGGGGGCTGACGCCGGACGGCGTGCCGTCCGACGCCATGACCGTGTACCACCTGGTCGGCCGCGACACCACCAACCCGGCCCACCCGCACCGCCAGCCGTTCAGCCTCCAGTTCGCCTACCTGTCGCCGTACCAGGTGTTCGAAATTCTCGGGCTGAGCGACGCGCAACAGGAGCGGTTCCTGAAGGCGTACGACATCGCCAAGGAGGTGATGCGGGACCTCGGCATCTTCCCGGCGAGGAACAGCCCCGAGCAGGAACAGATGGTGATGGAACTGGACGAGTTCGAGCGGGGTTACCCGCGGATGACGCTGGGCATCCTGATGGACGTGGTGGAAGCCTGCCTGGCACGGGCCGACTCGGGCGGCAGCGCGAAGCGGGGCAAGAGGGGGCAGGCGGAGGACGATGACGAGGGCGACGACTGCGGCGGGTATGTGCCGCGGCGGAAGCCGCTGAACACACCGGTCGGGGCGGCGGCCGTCCGCAAGCGGGTCCACGCCGCCAACCCGCCCAAGAACGCCATCTCCTGGCGGGGGCTGTTGGGGCGGCTCGGGCGGTTGAACCGGCTGAACGTCTTCTTCGACGACGACACCGGCCCGCCGCCGGTGAAGTACCCGACGCTCCTGAAGCCCGGTTCGCTCAGCGTGTTCGACCTGTCCGACAGCGGGTACTCGGAGCTAAACAACCTGGTCATCGCCGACCTGCTCCGCGGCATCCAGCAGGCCCAGGACGCGGCGTGCGAGGAGGCGGAGAAGAAGGGCGACAAGCCGCCGCGGGTGCTGATCGTCATCGAGGAGGCGCACGAGTTCTTGTCCGACGAGCGGATCGACCAGACGCCGATCCTGTTCCAGCAGGTGGCCCGCATCGCCAAGCGGGGACGGAAGCGGTGGCTCGGGCTGTGCTTCGTCACCCAACTGCCGGCCCACCTGCCCAAGCAGGTGCTCGGGCTGTGCAACAGCTTCGTGCTGCACAAGCTGACCGACCCGGTCGTGGTGAACCTGCTCCGGCGGCAGGTGGGCGGGGTGGACGACGGGCTGTGGGACCGGCTGCCGGGGCTGGCCCCCGGCCAGGCGGTGGCCGCCTTCCCGCACCTGACCCGGCCGATCCTGGTGAGCGTCGACCCGGCCCCCTGCCAGTTGCGGATGACGGAGTGATGTGCGGTGAGGCATTCGGACACGGCGGGGCGAGAGATCCGCCCCGCATTCGATTGTTGAACTCCGCCCGTCGCTCCGGAACTGTCGGTGTCGACATTCCCCGCTCAGACCGACGGGAAACTGGACACAGAAAAAGACCCGGCGAAATGTGGGCGGAAGTCAGCGCCGGTCGCCGGTCCGATTCCGTTTTGGCACGAGCGTGGTGCAAGTCGGCGGGGGGTCAGCCGCCGATGGATGCGCGCCACCCTGCCAGTCGATGTCACACGACGTTCGCAGACGATCGAAGCGGTTCGACCGGCCGCAGTTGCGGCGAGTACCCGCGGCCGATCACTGCACGAACTGGAACTCTTTGGTGTTCAGCAGTGCCCACAGGATGTTCTCGTAGGCCGCCCGCTTCGCCTTGTCGTGCTTCTGGATGTGCTCCAACGACACCTCCAGATCCTTCGCCGTCGGCTTGCGGCCGAACGCCCACAGGAACAGTTCCTCCACCTTCTCCGGGTCCGGCCGCTTGTCTTCGGGTTTCGACAACTGGGCGATGCGGCCGTTCCCGGAGGTCACCTTGTTCTGCACCTCGTCGCTGTTCAGCAGGTGCAGGGCCTGGGCCAGGTTGGCCTCGCTCACCCGCTCGCACTCGCACGCGCTGATCCGCTGCGGGCGGCCGAACACGTCCAGGAAGTACGACGAGAATGACTCGTCCGGCAGTTGCAGCGCCCGCTTCAGCCCGTTGCGGTCCTTCGGCACCCCGTTGAACCCGGCCGGGCTGTCCGTCACCTGGTTCACCGCGTCGAGCAGCACCTCCGCCTGGAGCCGCTTCGGGTAGTACCGGGCGTAGGCCTGCTTGTCCGACCGGTTGAACTCGTTCGGTGTAGAACTGAGCTGGTAGGTACGGCTCTTGACGATCGCCTTCACCAGCGCCTTCAGGCTGAACCGGTTCTCGATCAGCGTGGCGGCGAGCGCGTCCAGCAGGGCCGGGTTGCTCGGCGGATTCGTGACCCGCATGTCGTCGAGCGGGTCGACGATGCCGCGGCCGAGGAAGTGCGCCCAGTACCGGTTGGCGACGGCCTTGGCGAAATAGGGATTCTTCGGATCGGTCATCCAGTCGGCCAGTTTGTGCCGCGGGTCGTCGTCGGCCGGCACGTCCACCGGCTCGCCGTCGAGCGGCTTCATCACCGCCGGCTTGTTCGTCCGCTTGTTGGTCACGCTACCGCCGTTGCGGACGATTACCACCTGCCGCCGCGGGTTGTTGTCGTTCGGGTTCGCCGCGGGCACCGGCACGTCCTTGCGGGCCACCCGGCCGAAGAAGGCGGCGAGACCCCAGTAGTCGTCCTGGCTCCATTTCTCGTACGGGTGGTGGTGGCACTGGGCGCACGCCAGCCGCTGCCCCAGGAACACCTGGGCGGTGTCGTCCACGAACTGCTCGGGCTTGTCCAGCTCCTTGTACCACACCGTCGGCGGGTTCTTCGCCTCGTCCCCGGTGGCCCCGAGGATGTGCCGCACGAACTCGCTGTACGGCATGTCGGCGGCGATCGCCTCGCGGATCCAGGTGTGGAAGGCGAACGTGCCGGCCGCCCGCTGCTGCTCGCCCCGCCGCTTCACCCGCAGGATGTCGGCCCACTTGTTGGCGAAGTAGTAGGCGTACTCCGGCGAATCCAGCAACCGGTCGATCAGCTTGTCCCGCTTGTCCGTAGTCTTGTCCGCCAGGAAGTCCGTCACCTGCTTCGGCGTGGGCAAGG
>CANJKY010000155.1 GCA_947474875.1 Gemmataceae bacterium | reverse complement strand
GGGGAGGTGGAAGAAGGCGCCACCCTTCGCATAAATTCCCTTGCCCGTTCGATCGCCGCGTCCGCCCGCTCCCTGCTCAATCCGATCAGCTCGTAGTACACCACCGCCCGCGTCTTCGCACCGCTCACCGCGCCCCAGCTCGCGCCCTCGCTGGCGATGTCGCCGATCAGCGTCGTGCCGGCCCGCAGGCATTCCGCCAGTCCGTCGCGAATATCCTGCTGCGTCTGCTCCGGGGTGCGGGTGCGGCGGTAGGCGATCACGCCTTTCAGCCAGTCGGTGAAGTGATCCGGGTCGGTCGGCGGGATGCGGCCGCGGGCGCCGCTCAGGTCCAAGTGCGTGTGCGCGTTCACCAGCCCCGGCAGGATGGCGACGTTTCCGAGGTCCTCGTCCGCGGTCCGAACCCCACGGGGTTCGACCGCTTCGATCCGGTCGCCGCAGACCGTGACCGTGCCGCGGTCCAGCGGCGGGCCGGAGACGGGGAACACCCAGCGGGCGGCGAACGTGCGAGCCTCAGCTTGCATGGCGTCAGATCCACTTCTTCCACCGGAACAGGGCGAACGCCCCGACGCCGACGACCAGCATCAGCCCGAGGGAGAAGTAGTACCCGTACTCCCACTCCAGTTCGGGCATGTGCTTGAAGTTCATCCCGTAGATGCCGGCGATGAGCGTACACGCCACCCCGATGGTGGAGATGGTGGTGAGCGCCTTCATCACCTCGTTCAGCCGGTTGGACACCGCCGCCAGGTGCGTCTGCATCAGGTCGCTCACCATCTCGCGGGCGGATTCGATCAGCTCGGTGTACCGCACCAGGTGGTCGTACACGTTGCGGTAGTACGCCACCTCCCGCGTGTCCACCAGCCGGAACTCGCCGCGGACCAGCCGGGACAGCAGCTCCCGCTCCAGGATGAGCGTCTTCCGCAGGTAGCTCACCTGCCGCTTGATGCGGAGCAGGCGGGCGAGCAGCCGCTGGGTGGGCTTCTTGAAGATCTGCCGCTCCAGCCGGTCCAGCCGCTCGCCGAACCGCTCCACCACCGGCGCGTACTCGTCCACCACCCCGTCCAGGATGAGGTGGAACACGAAGTCCGGCCCGCGGCTCAGGTGGTCCGGGTGGCGGGCGACGAACCCCTGCCCGCTCACCACGCACGGCATGGCGGCGTAGTGGTGGGTGACCAGCACCTGGTGGTCGAGGACGGCGGACAGTTGCGGCAGCGTCTTCTTGTTCAGCCGCACCATCTTCGCCCCCGCCAGCTCCGCCGGCAGCGTGTTGACGATCACGAACAGGTAGTCCGGGAACTCCTCCACCTTCGGCAGGTGCGGCCCCTCGTCCGGCTCGCGGCGGAGTTTGGTCACGTCGGCCAGGGTGAGCGGGTGGACCGGCAGGAACCGCTGAAGGACTCGCTGCTCCTCCTCGGGCGTCGGGTTGTCCAGGTCGATCCAGATGATCTCGTCCGGCTGCAGGTCGGCCCGCACCGCCGGGAGAGCGTCCGGGGAGATGTGCTCGGCACGGCTCGCGATCGGGTCCCAGCGGACGATGTGCATCATGGGCGGGCCACCGGTCGGGTACTCGCGGGCTGCCCTATCGATACACTTTTCCCGGTTCCGGTTCAACGCCCTCTCCGCTCGCAGGGGTTTGTGCATGTCCGAACTGTCGCTGGTCACCGGCGGGGCCGGGTTCATCGGCTCGCATCTGGTGGACGCCCTGGTGAAGGACGGGAAGCGGGTGCGGGTGTTCGACGACTTCAGCACCGGCCTGCGGGACAACCTGGCACACCACGGCAACCGCGTCGAGATCGCCGAGGGCAACCTGATCGACCCGGCGGCGGTGGAGCGGGCGGTGAGCGGGGCGACCACCGTGTACCACCTGGGGGCGCTGGCGAGCGTGGCCCGGAGCGTGGAGACGCCGCTGGTGTCGCACGCCGCGTGCGCCACCGGCACCCTGCACGTGCTGGACGCCGCCCGCCGCACCGGGGTGAAGCGGGTGGTGTACGCGGCCAGCAGCAGCGCGTACGGCGGCACCAGCAGCGAGGCCGGGCAGACGGAGGACATCCTGCCGGCGTGCCTGTCCCCGTATGCCGCCGCCAAGCTGGCCGGCGAGTACTACATGCAGGCGTTCGCCGCCACCTACGGGCTGGAGACGGTGCGGGTGCGGTTCTTCAACATCTTCGGCCCGCGGCAGCGGGCGGACTCGCCGTACAGCGGGGTGATCGCCATCTTCACCGCCATGATGAGCCGCGGAGAGGCGCCGACCGTCCACGGCGACGGGCTACAGTCGCGGGACTTCACCCACGTGTCGAACGCGGTGCAGGCGCTGCGGAAGGCGGCGGACGCGCCGGCCAAGACGGCCAGCGGCAACGTGTACAACGTGGGCACCGGAGCGAGCGTGACGGTGCTCGACCTGGTGGCGGCGCTCAACAAGATCCTGGGCACGAAGCTGACGGCGAAGCACGCCGACCCGCGGGCCGGGGACGTGAAGTTCAGTAAGGCGGACATCTCCCGCACCCGCCGCGACCTGGGGTACGACCCGAAGACCACCTTCGAGGACGGCCTGCGGGAAACGGTGGCGTGGTACCACTCGCTAAAGTGACCGAGGGCGCGGAGCCACACCCGCTCACGGCAGCGACCGCACCGGGCGGAAGCCGATGTTGAAATTCGTCTCCACCGGGCGGTAGCTGTTCCGGTTGGCCGGCCGCAGGCTGCCGCTGCCGTCCACGAACGACCCGCCGTGGTACACCCGTCGGTGGTCGTCGTCCACCAGCTTCCAGTAGCTCTTGATCAGCTTGTCCGGCGTGTCCAGCCAGGCGGTGTCCTCGCACCACTCCCACACGTTACCCAGGGTGTCGAACAGCCCCCACTCGTTCGGCCGCAGCCGGCCGACCGGTCGCACCCCGTCGGCGGTGCCGGCGAACCAGCCGTACCGCCCGAGCAGATCCGTCCCGCGGCCGTAGAACCGGGTGTGGTCGCCCCCGGCCCGGCATGTACACTCCCATTCGACCTCGGTCGGCAGGCGGTATCCGCGGAGGGAAAGCCGATCCGGGCGGATGGTCATGCCCGCTTCGTACTTGCCCTGCTCGTTCGGCTGGTAGCACCACTGATCCGGCGGAATACCATCTTGCTCGCTCAGCCAGTTGCAGTAGTGGGCCGCCTCGTACCACGTCACCTTGGCCGCCGGCTGGTCGACGACCGCGGGCGGCGGCCGCTTGCCGGTGGCGGCCAGGAACCGGGCGAACTCGCCGGCCGTCACCTCGTGGGCGGCCACAGCGAACGAATGAGGGATCACTTCCCGCCGCCCCGGCTCGCGGATCGGGTGGTGGAAGTGGTCCGGGTCGGTCGCCGGTGAGCCGAGCCGCACCCCGACCGGCCCGCGGACGATCGCGTACGTCTGCCCCTGGCCGTTCACCACCCACCCGCGGTCGCGGCCGACCGGCCGGCCGGCCACGGGGCCGAGCAGGGCGATCGCGGCCGGGGTGGCGGCCGCGGTGAGCTGGGCGTCAAGGGCCGCCACCTCCGCCTCACGCCCCCACCGGTGCCGCAGTAGCCAGCCGATGGACGAGTGCAGGCCCGGGTCCGAGTGGTGCTCGTACTCGGCGAGCAGGATGCTCGCTAACGTGCCGAGACGGGCGGCAGACACGTCGGCCGGGCGGTAGTCCCCGAGGGCGTGCAGGACGGCCCGCTTGGCCCCCACGTCCGGCTCGGCCGCGTACCGGTCGGCCAGCACGTCCGCCGTCACCCCGACCACCGGCAGGCGGGCGAGCAGGTAACTACAGGCGGTCGGATCCGCCCGGTCGCGGAGCAGCGGCCACACCGTCTCCGCCTCCCCGAGCAGGACGAGCAGGGCGGCGGCGTGCCCCCGCCGCTTCGCCGCCGCATCGATTGCGGCTTCCGGCAGGGAGAACCCCCGCTCACTCGCCACGCCGAGGACGGCCGCGGCGACTAACTCCATCGGCACCGCGCCGGCGGCGACCGCCGCCCAGTCCTGGGACGGCCGGTTGCCCGCCAGTTCGGCCCGCAGCCGCGGCAGCAGTTCCGCCCGGTGGGCGAGCACCGCGTCGGCGAACAGGAGGTAGTGGGTCTCGCTCACGGTGATCGCCAACTCGGTCAACTCAGCCGGGTGGCCGACGGCGACGTTGTCGGCGAGCAACTTGGCCGACACGTGGAACTCGTTGAACGCGACGATCAAGTCTTCCCCCGCCAGCCGGCCGGACTCGAGCCGGCGGCGGGCGTCCTGGTACCGGGCCATGAGCACCGGCAACAGGGGGGCGATCGGCCGGAACGCGGCGGCGTACACCTCCGCCTCGATCGGGTTCGCCCGCGCCAGGTGTCCGCCCACCGCGTCGGCGGACGCCACCCACCGCCGGTCCTTCGGCGCCCACGCGGCCAGTACCGCCGCCGCCCGCAGCACGGCGGCCGGCTTGCTCGCCGGGGACTCGACCACCGCCCACAGGGCGTCCGCCTCCCCCGCGCAGGCGACGAGCGAGGCGAACAGCGGCAGTTCGTTCAGCCGGCAGGTGGGGACGTACCGAACCAGTTCGCCCGCCCGCGCCGGTTCGTCCGGCAGGAGCGCGATGCGGGCGTGCAGCCCGACCCGGGTGTGGATCGGCTGCTCGGCCTTCGCCCGCAGCTGCGGCAGGGCGAGGTCGCGGACCCCGTCCCGGTCCAGTTCGGCCACGAACACCGGCACCGCCGCCGGGTCGGCCCCGAGCAGCCCGAAGACCAGGTCGTCGGCCTTCTCCTCTCGCTGCCGGTGCTGGTACCAGCGGTCCGCGGCGACCGCCACCCCGACGGCGGCGAGGAACGCGGCCACCACCCCGGCCCAGGCGGCCGCCCGCCCGGGGTGCCGCCGCGCCCACTTCCACGCCCGCTCGGCCGCCGACACCGGTCGGGCGAGGATCGGCTCGCCCCGCAGGAACCGGCCCAGGTCGTCGGCCAGGGCGGCGGCCGTCGGGTACCGGCGGGCCGGCTCCTTCTCCAGGCACTTCAGGCAGACCGTCTCCAGGTCGCGGGGGACGTGCGGGGCCACCGCCCGCGGGCGGTCCGGGTCGGTGCCCACCACCAGCGCCAGGGTGGCCGGGTGGGAGTCCGCCTCGAACGGCAGGCGGGCGGTGAGCAGGGTGTACAGCACGCACCCGAGCGCCCACACGTCGGCCGTCGTGCCCACCTCCCGCCCCTTCCCCCGCGCCTGCTCCGGGCTCATGTAGCTGGGGGTGCCGACCATCGCCCCGGACGCGGTCAGTTGCAGGTCGCCCACCTTGGCCATGCCGAAGTCGGTCACCTTCGGCTCGCCGGCGGCGGTGAGCAGGATGTTCCCCGGCTTCAGGTCGCGGTGGATCACCCCCTGGGCGTGGGCGGCGGCCACCGCCCCGGCCACCTTCTCCAGGATGTCCGCCGCCCGCCGCGGGTCCAGCTTGCCCTCGCGAATCACCTTCTGCGCCAGCGTGCCGCCGTCCACCAGCTCCATCGCCAGGTACGGCAGGCCGTCGTGCCGGCCGAACTCGTACACCGGCACCACGTGCGGGTGCTGGATGCGGGCCACCGCCTCCGCCTCGATCAGGAAGCGGGCGACGGCGGTCGGGTCCTGGTGCCCGCCGCCCAGGATCATCTTCACCGCCACCATCCGGTTCAGGCTGAGCTGCCGGGCCTTGTACACTACACCCATGCCGCCGCGGGCGATCACCTCCAGCATCTCGTACCCGGGCAGGGCGGGCAGTGGTAACGCGGGGAGAGGCGGGTGGACGGGGACGGGCTGGGAGATGGTCTCGGGCGGGCCGACGGAGGTGACCTGAGTGCGGGTGTCCGCCTGGGCAAAAGCCGGGGAACCGGTTCGCGGGTCCGACGACATGACAGGGCCGTACCGCAGGGAGAGCGTGCGGTTAGCATAGCCCGAAAGCGGGGCGAGCCATTCTGATTCCGTGGCCCCGGCCGGCCGGGGCCACGGGAGCATGACCGGCGTTACAACCTGGCGTACAGGTCCGGGGCGGGCACCAGCACCTCGTCCGCCTTCGAGTCGCGGCCGCGGCCGTTCGCCTCCACCGGCTCCGGGAAGTCGAACTTGAGCAAACTGGATAGGATCTTCCCGGCCCACCGGTACACGTTATTCTCGGCCACCTGCTCCCGCATCCGCCGCATCCGCTTGGCCCGCTCGTCCGCCGGCATGTCGCTCGCCTGCTTCATGGCGTCGGCGATCTCGTGCGGGGCGAACGGGTTGACCAGCAGGGCGTCGGGCAGTTCGCGGGCGGCGCCGGTGAACTTGCTCAGCACCAGCACCCCGTCCTCGTCCGCCCGGCTGGCCACGAACTCTTTCGCCACCAGGTTCATGCCGTCGTGCAGGCTGCTCACCACGCAGAACCGGGCCAGCCGGTGCAGGGCGGCCATGTCCGTCGGCCCCTGGTGCTCCTTCAGGAACAGCACCGGCTCCCACCCGCGGTGCTTCCACCGGTGGTTGATGGCCGCCACCGCGTCCTCCACCTCGTCCTCCAACCGGGCGTAGGCCGGCACCTGGCTGCGGCTGGGCACCGCCACCTGCACGAACTTGAACCGCCCGCGGAGGTCCGGGTTGGCCTCCAGCAGGTGGTCCACCGCCGCCAGCCGCTGCGGGATGCCCTTGGTGTAGTCCAGCCGCTCGATGCCCACCCCGAGCAGTTCGGTCCGCGTGCCCAGCCGCCTCTTCCACTTGACCACGGCCTCGTCCACCGCCGGCGAGTTGGCGTGCATGGCGTGCTCCTCGGAGTCGATGCTGATGGGGAACGGGCGGACGGTGGTGGCCTTCCCGCCGCGGGTGATCTCGAACCGCTCCTGATCCACCCGCGCTTCCAGGCTGCGGTCCACCGTGTCCAGGAAGTTCTGGCAGTGGTACCGCACGTGGAACCCGAGCAGGTCGTTGCCGAGCAGCCCGTGCAGCAGCTCCTCGTGCCACGGGAACACCCGGAACACCTCCGGGTTCGGCCACGGGATGTGCCAGAACTGGGCGACCACCAGGTTGGCGTTCGCCTCCTTCAGCATCCGCGGCAGCAGGCAGAAGTGGTAGTCCTGGATGAACACGAACGCCGGCCCGTCGCCCGCCTCGGCCAACACCGCGTCGGCGAACTTGCGGTTCACCGCCCGGTACGTCTCCCAGTCGGACGGGCGGAACACCGGCGGGGTGAACGTGATGTGGCACAGCGGCCACAGCCCCTCGTTCGCCAGCCCGTAGTAGAACCCTTTCTCCTCCTGCTTGGTCAGCCACACCCGCCGCAGGGTGTACGTCGGGTCATCCGGCGGCACCCGCACCCGGTCGAACCCGTCCACCACCTCGCGGTCGGCGTCGCCCGACCCGTGGGCGATCCACGTGCCGCCGCTGGCGTCCATGATCGGGTCTAACGCGGTGGCCATCCCGCTGGCCGGCTTCTGCACCACAATCCGGTCGCCGTCGTACCGGTGGATGAACGGCTCGCGGTTGGCCACGACGATGAACTTCACCCCTTGCATCTTGGTGCGGATCAGGTCACGCAACGCGTCGCGGGTCCACATCGACCTCTCCTTACGGTTCGGGGACGGGGGAAGCGCGGTGAGGCTGCATCGGGC
>CANJKY010000154.1 GCA_947474875.1 Gemmataceae bacterium | reverse complement strand
GGTGAGGTGCGGGCCGGGCGGGTCGATGACGCATGGGCCGGGACGTCAGCCGACTTCAAGTCGATGTACGGCCGGGACCGGTTCCGCCAGTTCGTCAAATCGAAGCCGGTCCTCAAGGCTCCCGCCGAGTTCGAGGCGTGCGAGTTCAAGACGGACGGCGACCTCCGGACCGCCGAGTGTGCATTCCGCCCGGCGGGCGGGAAGGGGTCGATCAAGGTCGTGCTGAACGTCGATCAGGGGGCGTGGAAGGTCGGCCGGCTGAGCGTGGAGTGACCCAGCCGACCCGTCAGTCCGCTGTGATGACGGTGCCGACGTGCTCGCCCGCCAGCGCGCGGGTGAGCAGTCCCGGCTTCAGCCCGTTGACGATCTGAACCGAACGGACGTGCTGGGCCTTCTGGAGGTAGCCGAGCACCACCCGCTCGATGACGAGGTCGTTCGGGTCCATGTCGAGCAGTTCCTGGGCCGTGATCTTCGGGATGAAGGTCGCGTCCCGGTTCTTCTTCGGGTCGTCGGTATACAGCCCGTCCTCGTCCTTCACGTAGATCATCGACCGCGCGCCGAGGAATTCGGCCATCAGGAACACGCCCGCGTCGGTGCGGTTGGCCGGGATGCGGCCCGTCTCCGGCGGCCGCTCCCAGTGGTGGAACGGCGGCATGCCGACCATGATCGGGATTCCGCCGCTCCGGAGGAACATCGGCAGTTTCTCGAATTCCTCGAAGCTCACGAGGATTCCCCCGTGTTTGGCCATGAGCATCTGCATCATGTGGGCGTTCTGGAGTGCCGTCGATGCCCCCAGCGCGGCGATGATGCCGGTCGGGAGGCCGAGTTCCAGCCCGATGCTGTACGCATGCCGCGAGCGGGTGCCGCCGCCCATACCCAGGATGATCTGGTGCGATTTCGCGCACTGAGCAACCTCCTCGACCAGAGGCCAAACGGCCGCCCGGCCCCGGTCGAAGAAGCTCTGCCCGCCGACTTTGACCACGTTCACGTCCGGCAGCACGCGGATCGGCGGGCCGTAATCGGCCCCCCTGAGCAAGTCGGTCGCGTCGAGCGTGCCGTCCCGGAGCGGCGTCGGGATCGTCTTGCGGGCGGGGGTGTCAGCGGCCATCGGCGGCCTCCTTCGGTTCCTTGGGGGCGGTGATGACGGTGCCGACCGCTTCGCCGGCGAGTGCCCGGGCGAGCAAGTCCGGTTTCAACCCGTTGACGATCTGGATGCGGCGGGTGTTCCGGGCGTGGATCATGCTCTCGATCACCGATCGGTCGATGATCAGTTCCGGCAGGTTCCGGGCGAGCAGTTCCTGGGCGGTGATCGCGGGGATGAACTCGGCCGCGGGGTCGCGCTTCGGGTCCGCCGTGTAGAGGCCGTCCTCGTCCTTGACGTAGATCATGGACGCCGCCCCGAGGACTTCGCTGACCATGAACAGCCCGAAGTCCTCGCGGTAGTGCGGCACCCGCCGGCCCCCGGTGGGCGGCTCCCAGTAGTGGTACGGCGGCATCCCGCTGATGATCGGGATCATCCCGGAGGCCATCCACAGCGGCAGGACGACGTAATGGTCCTTGTGCAGAACGACCCCGCCGTGCTTGGCGAGGAGCGCCTGCACCATGAACCGGTTCTGCTCGTTCACCGCCCCGGCCACCATCGCCAGCCCGCCGGTCGGGATGCCGAGGTCGAGCGCGATGTGGTAGGTGTGCCGCGTCCGCGCCCCGCCGCCGACCCCGAGGATGATCTTGTGGGTCTTGCGGCACCGCACCACCTCGTCGAGCAGCGGGACGAGTGCCGCCTTGCCCCGGTCGAGGATGCTCGCCCCGCCGATGTGGACGACGTGAGCGTCCGGGAGGATCGGCAGCACGGCCTGGGTGTCGCTCGCGGCCAGCACCTTGCGGTCCATCAGCGACTCCCGCATCAGCGGGCTCTTGATGTGGGTGCGGTGCCCCTCGCCTTCGTTGATGATCTCGTTCATCCGTCCTCCTTTTTGTTCACGGCGGCGACCGGTTCTTCGGCCGTCGGCACGGGTTCTTCAACAGGCTCACCCGGCAGGCGGTCGGCCGGAAACGCACGAAGGATGGCGACCGCCACGAAGCCGCTGAGCACCCCGGCGACGAGGGTCGGCACGAGCTTGGCTGCAAAGAACAAGTACACCTCCGCCCGCGTGCCGAGCAGCAGGAGAACGGCCAGTTCCGTCGTCAGTCGGGCCACGCCGGCCAAGAGCCCGACCCCGCAGTACACCCACGCCCGTTCGGGGAGTCGCCGCACGACCGGCATCATCAAGTCGATCAACAGCCCCGGGGCGAGGTGTTTGAGAACTTCCAGGATGCCGAAGCGGCCGTCGCCCTGGAGGAAGCCGACGATGCCCATGACCGAGCCGGCGGCGGTCCCGCCCCAGCGCGTGTGGGTCAGCCGGGCCGCGAGGATGTACAGCGGGAACAGGAGCAGCGTCTTGTGCCCGCTGGCGATGGGGACGCCCGGCAACAGCTTGAGCAT
This sequence comes from Gemmataceae bacterium, assembly GCA_947474875.1. GTDB lineage: Bacteria > Planctomycetota > Planctomycetia > Gemmatales > Gemmataceae > JALHQU01. Next base: position 5,108 of record CANJKY010000154.1, on the reverse strand, counting down.
TTTGAACCCGACCATTACCAGCCCGACGCCGGCGATGACCGCCACGTCGTTGGCGAACTTGGGGTCGAGCGGTTCGCCCGCGTCTTCCTCGACCTGTCGGCGGGCGTCGTCGAGCGCGGCCCGGATCGCGGTCGTGAACGCCGCGACATCGCCGCGCATCAGTTGTTTGAGCACGGCGAAGAACCCGGGCGTGGCCGGGTCCGCAGAGGCGTGTCGGCGTCCGCCGCCTCCACCCCCGCCTCCACCACCGGGCCGTCGCATCCCGCCGAGTTTCGCCAACACCAGGTCGAGCGGGAAGACGAACAGCTTCGGGAAACCCAGGGACCGAAGACCGACAATGAGATCGGTCCCTGGTCCGGTCAGCCGCACCACGGCGGAGGCGAGCAGAACGGTGAGGATCTGGAGGCACATGAGCGCGGCGAGGGCGAGACCGCCGAGGTTCACCCATAGAACCCGGCCGAAGACGGGGATCGCGTACCAGTCGGCGACCGCCCGGTTGTCGTCACCGGGCAAGAAGGCGTAGACCGAGAGCAGGACGACGAACAACCACTTTAACCGGCCGAGCGGTCGGAGGACTTCGCGCCGCTCGACCCCGCAGCGGATCAAGACAACGGCCTGAAGGACGAGCAGCCCTCCGACCACCCACCAGCGGGCCGGTCGGGTCGCTTCGATCGCCGGGACGGCGAACACCGCGGCGGTCACCGCCAGCAGGTAGAGCACCTTCAGGACGGCCGGTCGGGTCCGGCTTCGGGGCGTCGCGGGTTGGTCCGTCACGGGCCACCTCCCACGGGCCGCGGGTTCGCCCGGAACAGCGGCTCTCCGTACTTCGCCCGGCCGAAGTCGGCGATCAGGCGCTGGGCTTCGTCCGACACGAGGAACTCCGCGAACTGCCGCGCCAGGTCGTGCTTCACGTGCGGATGCCTCCCTGGGTTCACCGGGATGACGGCATACCGATTGACCCACGCGGGATCGTCCGCGCACAGCGCGGTGAGGCTCAGCTTGTCCCGTTGCGCGAGAAACGTGCCCCGGTCGGAGAGGGCGTACCCACGCTTCTCGTCGGCCATCCGCAGCACGGCCCCCATGCCCTGACCGGACCGCACATACCAGTCGCCGGCCGGGTCGATGCCCGCCAACGCCCACGTCGCCTTCTCCTTCTGGTGGGTGCCGGACTCGTCGCCGCGCGAGACGAAGACGGCCTGCTTGTCCATGACCCGGCGGAATGCATCGACCGCCGACTTCGCGCCGCCGACGCCGCCCGGGTCGTCCGGCGGACCGACCAGGACGAAGTCGTTCGACATGACCTCGGTCCGTGTCGTGCCGAACCCCTCGGCCACAAACCGCTCCTCGCCGACCGGGTCGTGGGTCAGGATCACGTCGGCGTCGCCCCGCCGGCCGATCTCTAGCGCCTGTCCGGTGCCGACCGCCACCACCCGCACCTCGATCCCGGTTTTCGTCCGGAAGACGGGCAGCAACTCGTCGAGCAGACCCGTGTCGCGGGTACTGGTCGTGGTGGCCACGGTGATGCTCTTCAAGGGGGTGCTGGTGCAACCGGCTCCGAGGAGCAGTGCGGCGGCAATCACAAGGCTGGATGCTGCACGCATCAGTACACCATCTTCCCTTGAACGAAGGCGGCCGTGCGGGCGTCGCGGGGTGAGTCGAAGAACTCCGCCGCCGGGGCCGCTTCGACCACCTTGCCTTCGAGCAATAGGGCGATCCGCTCGCCGGCCCGGCGGGCCTGGAAGTGGTTGTGGGTCGCCCAGACCACGGTCGTGCTGCGGGCCTTGTGATCCGCGAGGACCACCTCTTCCACCAGCGCGACCCGGGCCGGATCGAGGTTGTTGGTCGGTTCGTCGAGCAGGAGCACGTCCGGACCGAACGCTAGTGCCCGGGCCAGTGCCACGAGCTGGGCCTCGCCGCCCGAAACCGCCGTCGCCGGGCGATCGGCCAGGTGGGCCAGGTGAACCCGTTCGAGCATCGCAACCGCGCGTGCCGCCCGTTCCTCGTCGCCTCGAATCCTCAACCCGTACTCGACATTCGACCGCACCGTCCCCGTCAGGAGCAGCGGCCGCTGGAACACCAGAGACACCGTCCGCTTAAGCGCCACCGGGGCCGCCTCACCGAACCGCTCACCGCGCAGCCACACCACGCCACGGGTCGGCGAATCCAGCCCGGCGAGCAGTCGCAATAGTGTGCTCTTACCGGCACCCGGCGGCCCGACGAGGCACAGTATCTCTCCGGCGGCAACATCGAACTCGGGCATGTCGAGCACGACACGCGATCCGTGCCGGACGGCGACGCTTTCCAGGCGGTAGGCGAGTTGGTCGCTCACGCCGACCTCCCCTGGAGCCGCATCGCGGCCAGGTTCACGGTCAGGGCCAGTACTACCAGCCACCCGCCCAACGCGAGAGCGACGCCGAAGTCCCCCTTGCCCGTCTCCATCATGACGGCCGTGGAGAGCACGCGGGTCTGACCCTGGATGTTCCCGCCGACCATATACGCCGCGCCGACCTCACTGACGATCCGGCCGAACGCCACCAGCAGGGCGAACAGGACGCCGACCCGCACCTCGCGTAAGACCGCCCACCGCACCTGCCACGGTGTCGCCCCCAGGCTGCGGACCTGACGGACCAAGTCGTGCGGAACTGCCGCGACCGCCCCCATCACCAGCCCGGCGACGAGCGGCAGGGCCATAACGGTCTGGGCCACGATCATGGCGTTCGGAGTGAACAGCCATTCGAGGAAGGACAGCGGCCCGCTCCGGGAGAGGAGTAAGTAGGTGAGCAACCCGACCACGACCGGCGGGAGGGCCATACCGGTGTACACGACCGCCGTAAGCGCCCGCTTGCCGGGGAACCGGGCCAGGCCCAGCCACACACCGGCCGGGATGCCCACGGCCGCGGCGATCACGAGGGCCGACACCGTCACCCGCAGGGTGAGCGCGACGACCGGCCAGAGGTCAGGATCGAACGCCCGCACGGCGTCACTCCTTGACGAACTTGATGAGCGTTTCGAGCATCGCGTCGATCGCGTCCGGGTCGCCCGACTTCACGGCGTCGGCGGCGCACACCTCGATGTACGAGCGCATCACGGCCTTCGTGATCCCCTTGACGGCCGAGCGGATGCTGGCGAGTTGTTGGAGAACCTCCTCAGCCGGCCGCTGGCCGTCGATCATCCTGCCGACGCCGCGGAGCTGCCCCTCGACCTTGCCGAGCCGATCGTGGAGTGATGAGCGGGTCGATTCGTCGTACAGAGACAATCCAGGAGTAGGAACTTCAGCCATGTCGATACTCCGGATCAATAGAGGTACTCCCTACCAGTATGCTGAGAATCGGGGCTGCGACAAGTCAGTGACTTCCATCTTGCGATCAGTTTTCAAAGTAAATTGTCTCAACACCGATCAAGGAGGTTCAGCACCTGCGTCACTCTGGCCCGGCTGACGCCGAGGTGGCGTGCGAGAGCGGCCCGGTTCTCGAACTTGCCCGAGTCGAGAAGTGCTTGGTAATGGTGGGCCAGTTTCAGCGGTTCGCGGCGTTCCTTGGGTGCCGGCTTCGGCTCCAATTTCCCGGAGAAAGCCGCATTCCAGGCGAACAACTCGATGACGGCCGCTCGATGTAACCTCTTTAGCTGCAAGGTTCCCCGCTCGATTCACGAGTTTCGTCCGCAACTACTTGCTCCGTCGCGATTTCTGCATCCCTCCGCGTGGTTCGCATTGCCGTCACGAATCAGACCCCGAGACGGACCAACCGTCAGGCGAGCAACCACACGGTTCGAAAGGGCGGTCAAGACGTCACCATTGACCGGCACAGCCCGATGACCGTACCGCCGGCGATCAACCACGTCGTGTTCAGTTGGTAACGGAGAAGGACAACCGCGCTCGTCACCGCGAGCATGGCCGTTACCCCGTCAACGACCGCCGCTCGGGCGAGTTGCGCCGTCACCACTGCCATCAGCGCGAGGGACGCCACGTTCACCCCGTCGAGGAACGCCCCGGCCGCCGCCGACTTCCGCAGGCGTGCGACGAGCGGCAGGCTCGCCGCAACGAACACAAAGGCCGGCAGGAAGATGCCCACCGTCGCCGCCACCGCCCCGGCCGGGCCGCCCAAAAGGTAGCCGACGAACGTAGCCGTGGTGAACACCGGGCCGGGCGTTACCTGCCCGACCGCCACCGCGTCGAGGAGTTGCTGCTCGGTGAGCCAGCCGTACCGTTCGACCAGATCGGCTCGCAGGAAGGCGAGCAGCACGTACCCCGAGCCGAATAGCACCGACCCGATCTTCACGAACGCCCAGAACAGCGGCCACAGGCCGAACGGCACCGCCGCCGACCCTACCGCCGGCGGGACGGCGAAGACCGGCAGGGCGACCCCGAGCAAAGACGCGGGCGGACGCTTCCGCGCCGACCGGACGGCCGCGAGCACCGCCCCGGTCCCGACCAGCACGACGAGTTCGTGGACGCCGACTGCTGCTAGAACCAGGTCGATCCCGGCGACGGCCGCGAGCCACCGGGTCTTGAGGCACGCGCCGCCGAGCTTCCAGAGCGCCTGGAGTACCACGGCGATGACGACGGGTTTGATTCCATACAGCACCCCGGCGACCGGCGGAAGGCTGCCGTAGGCGACATACACCCAAGCGATCGCGGTCACGATGAGCGTAGCCGGGAGGATGAAGCAAACGCCGGCCGCGAGTAGCCCCCACCAGCCGGCGACGCGGTAGCCGATGTGGATCGCCAGTTCCGTCGAGTTCGGGCCGGGGATCAGGTTGGCGCCGCTAACCAGGTCGAGAAACTCCTGGTCGGTCAGCCACCGCCGACGGCCGACGACCTCGTCCCGCATCAGTGCGATGTGGACGGCCGGCCCTCCAAAGGCCGTCGCCCCGAGCCGCAAGAACAGGCTCGCCACCTCACGCACGGTGGCGGTGGGGTGGCTGGGAGGGGTGACCGGCGACTCGCTCGTCACTTCTTTTTCGACTCCGGCTTCACGACCGGCGTGTCGTCCGCGTTACCCCACTCGCTCCAGCTCTTGTAGTAGTTCCGCACGTCCTTCGCTCCCATCAGTTCCAGCCCGTAGGCCATCACCGCCGCCCGCCCGCCGGACTGGCAGTGGGTGGCCGTC
>CANJKY010000153.1 GCA_947474875.1 Gemmataceae bacterium | reverse complement strand
CCCGCCGCCGGAGATGAAGGTGAACCTGCAGGAGTTCACCCCGGCCCTGCTGAACGACGCCAAGCTGACCAAGCGGCTGATGGGCCTATTCGGCGAGGTGCTGGGGGCGGAGAACGTGAAGCCGCGGCTGCCGGTGATGGGCGGGGAGGACTTCAGCCGGTTCGCGTCCACCGGCGCGCCGGTGTGCATGTACTTCCTGGGCACCATCGACCCGGAGCGGTACGCCGAGTCGCGGAAGCCGGGCGGCAAGCCGCTGCCGAGCACGCACAACGACGGGTACGCCCCGCTGCCCGAGCCGAGCCTGAAAGTCGGCGTGCGGACGATGACCCTGGCCGTGCTGGACCTGATGGGGAAGAAGTAGGAGTGCCAAAAGCCCAGGGACGGCCGTCCCTGGGCTTTCATGGCGCCTTCACCCGCACCACTTTTTTACCCAGGCGGAGTACCAGCCCGTCGGTGACAGTCACCGTCGCCTTCCAGTCGGCCGGCTTGACCTTGTCCGGGCCGTAGTTGAACGCCCCCTCCTCCACCTTCTTCCGCGCTTGCCCCTTGCTGTCAGCCAGCTTCGCCGCGACGATCAGGTCGAGGACACCCATTTCGCCGACCGCAATGCTCACCTCCGACAGATCGTCCGGATCGTCACCCTTCGTCCTCTTGATCCAATCGCTCAACGCCCGCTCGGCGGCATTTGGGCCGTTGAACCAGCGGACGATTTCCCCGGCTAGCCGCCTCTTGGCGGCGTTCGGGTCGCCAGCCAGGACCGCATCCATCTCGCCCGTCGGCAGGTCGGTGAGCAGCGTATACCACTCCCGCATGAGCGTGTCGGCAATGCTCATCGTCTTGCCGAACTGATCCCGCGGCGGCTCGCCCACGCCGATGAAGTTGCCCAGGCTTTTGCCCATCTTCTTCACCCCGTCCAGCCCGCGGAGGATGGGCGACACGAGGCAGATTTGCGGCTCCTGCCCCTGCCCCTTTTGCAGGTCGCGGCCGACCATCAGGTTGAACAGTTGCTCCGTCCCGCCGAGTTCCACGTCGGCGCGGATTTCCACGCTGTCCCACCCCTGCATGAGCGGGTACAGGCACTCGTGCAGGTAGATGGCGGTGCCCGCCTTCACCCGGTTGCTGAAGTCCTCGCGAGCCAGGATTTGCTGCACCGTACTCTGCCCGAGCAGCTTGAGCATGTCGGCGAAGCCCCACTTGGCGAACCACTCGCCGTTCGGCCGCACCTCCGCTTTCGTCACGTCCACCACCTTGGCGATCTGCGTCAGGTAGCTCTCGGCGTTCTTCTGAATCTGCTCCGGGGTGAGGCCGACGCGGGACGAGTCGCGGCCGGACGGGTCGCCCACCTGGGCCGTCGCCGTGCCGATGATGAGCACCGCCGTGTGACCGAGGTCCTGGAACTGCCGCAGTTTCCGCAGCGGGACGGTGTGCCCGAGGTGGACGTCGAACCCGGTCGGGTCGATGCCGTACTTCACCCGCAGGGGTTTGCCGGTGGCGTAGCTGCGGTCCAGCTTCGCGCGGAGTTCCTTCTCCGTCTCCACCTGCGCCGCCCCGCGGAGGAGGATCGACAACTGCTCATCGACGGGTCGGAACGACATCGGAAGACCTTTCAAGCGGCACGCGGATGACGCGGACTTCAGCGCAGATCAACACGGTTGAGAAGAAAGAGATTCTATCGGCGTTCATCCGCGGTGGAATCTGCGTCATCCGCGTGCCGGTTTTCCTCAGCTCCACATCTGGAATTTGCCGGTCGGCTCGAACGCCTGACGGAGGTGGAGGACGGTGGGTTCGCGCTGGGCCGGCGGCCAGGCGAGGGCCAGCACGTCGAAGCGGTACTGGATGCCGAGCAGCCCGCGGCGGCCGAGGAACCGCACCGCCGCTTCGGTCAACTTCTTCTGCTTCGGGTAGTTGACGGACGCGGCCGGGAGGTGCGGGTCGGTGGTGGAAGTACTCCGCACCTCCACGATCACCAGCGTGTCGCCGTCGACGGCCAGCAGGTCGATCTCGCCGAGCGGGTCGGACACGTTCGCGCCAACGATCCGCCAGCCGAGTTTGCGGAGGTACTTGGCCGCGGCGCGCTCGGACCGCCGCCCGAACCACCGCTTCCAGAACCGCCAGCGAGTGAAGTGGGGAGGCATGGCGGCAATTGTAGCCGCGACCCAACGGGGAGCGCGTCGGAACGCGCTCCCCGTTGGGTCGCGGCTAACCAAAAACCGGCTTACTTCTTCGCGGCGGCTTCGGCCTTAGCCTTCCGCTTGGCCGCCCGCTTGCTGACCCCGCCCTCGGCGGCGGTCTGCTCCTTGGCGGCGGCGGCCTTTACCGCGGCGGCTTCGGCCGCGGCCTTGGCGTTGGCCGCATCCAGAGCCTGCTGCCGCGTGGTGTCCCCCTTGATCCGCACCGCCTTGCCCAGACGCTCGCGGATGTAGTACAGCTTCGCCCGCCGCACCTGCCCGGCCTTCTTCACCTCGATGCGGGCGATCCGCGGGGAGTGGATCAGGAAGATCCGCTCGACCCCCTCGCCCTGCACGATCTTGCGGACGGTCATCATCTCCTTGATGCCGCTCCCGCTGCGGGCGATCACGTCGCCTTCGTAGGCCTGGGTGCGTTCCTTCTGCCCGTCCAGCAGCTTCTGGTGGACGATGATCGTGTCGCCGACCTGGAAGGCGGGCACGTCGCCCTTCGTCTGCTTGTCTTCGACCGCCTGGATGAATTTGGATTGCATGGTGGTTCGCCTTTCTCGGCCGCGGTCCCCTGCGGGTCGCGGTTAACCGTGTGATCCGCTCCGCTTGGCCGATTGCTCCCGCCGCCACGCGGCGATGGCCTGGTGGTTGCCGCCCAGCAGCACGTCCGGCACGTCCAGCCCGCGGTACGTCCGCGGGCGGGTGTACTGCGGGTACTCCAGCCGGCCGGGTTCGCTGTGGCTGTCGTCCGCCGCCGACCCTTCATCCCCGAGCACGCCGGGGATGAGCCGGATGGTGGTGTCGATCACCGCCATCGCCGGCACCTCCCCGCCGTTGCACACGTAATCGCCGATCGACACCTCGGTCGGGTTCAGCACCTGGCGGATGCGGTCGTCGAACCCCTCATACCGCCCGCACAGCAGCAGCAGCCGGGGTTCGGCCGCCAGTTCTTCCACCAGCCGCTGGTCCAGCCGCCGCCCGGCCGGGGTCATCATCAGCAATCGGCCCGGCGGCTCGGCCTTCGCCCGCACCGCCTCGACGCAGTCCACCACCGGCTGGGCCATCATCACCATGCCGGGGCCGCCGCCGAACGGCCGGTCGTCCACCCGCTGGTGCTTGTCCGCCGTCCAGTCGCGGATGTTCCACAGATAAACCTGCACCAGCCCCGCCTGGATCGCCAGCTTGAGCAGGCTCTGCGACAGGTAGCCGGAGAACAGGTCCGGGAACAGGGTGAGGACGTCGAACCGGATGGTCCGCGTCGGCGGTGCGGCGTCCACGGCGATGAACTTACTGGGCGGCCGGCTTGGCGGCGTCGGCCGCCTTCGCCGCCGCGGCCTGGGATTCCAGCTCTTCGAACTTCTTCATGTACTTGCCGAAGAGGGCCGCGCAGTGCTCGGACGGCTTGGCCCCGACGCTCATCCAGTACTTGATGCGGCTCGGGGTGAGCGTCACCCGCTTCTCCTTGTCCGCCAGGTGCGGGTCGTAGCTGCCCAGCTCCTCGATCACCCGGCCGTCGCGGGGCTGGCGGTGGTCGATCGCCACGATGCGGTAGTAGTGCCGGTGGGTCCGGCCCATCTGTTTCATCCGGATGCGAACGGCCACAGTCCGACTCCTCAGCGCAGTCCGAAAATTCGAGAAGAGAGAATGTTAGCGGCGGGGCGAACGAACGGCTACGGCACATGACCGATTTTGGGGAACCGTGGGTGTCAACCCACGGGTAGGCGCTCAAACGGCTGACGCCGCCGGTTCACCAGTTACCGCTTCTTCTTTTTCTTCTTCCGCTCGTCCGCCCGCTCCTTGGCCGTCTTCCGCTTGCCGGTGTCGCCCTTCTTGGCGATGGCGTCCATCCCGCCGGGCAGGAACGCCCCGGCCTTGCTCATGTTCCGCATCATGCCGAGCCGCTGGAAGATGTTCATGCTCGCCATCTGCTTCATGATGGTCCGCATCTGGTCGAACTGCTTGAGGAACTGATGCACCTCGTGCGGTTGCAGGCCGGCGCCGGCGGCGATGCGGCGGCGGCGGGGGGTGTCGATGATGTCCGGGTTCTGCCGCTCCTTCTTGGTCATCGAATCGATCATCCCCTGCACCCGCTTGAGCGCGGCCTCGGGGTCTTCCCCCTCGGGGATCATGTCCGCCATGCCCGGCATCCGCCCGATCAGGTCCTTCATCATCCCCGGCTGGGCGATCATCTCCATTTGCTTGCGGAAGTCGTACAGGGTGAACGTGCCCTTCTCCAGCTTCGCCTGCTGCTGCTCCATCTCCTCGGCGGTCATCTTCTGCTGGAGTGATGCGATCCGCTCGACCACCCCCATCAGGTCGCCCTGACCCAGAATCCGCTGGGCCATCCGCTCCGGGTGGAACTCTTCCAGCTTGTCGAGCTTCTCCCCGACGCCGATGAACTTGATCGGCACGCCGGTGATCTGCTTGATGCTCAGGGCCGCCCCGCCGCGGGCGTCGCCGTCGAGTTTGGTCAGGATGCAGGCGTTCAGTTCCAGGGCGTCGTGGAACGCCTTGGCCACGTTCACCGCCTCCTGGCCGATCATCGCGTCGACGACCAGGTACGCCTCGTCCGGCTTGCACAGCTTGTCGATCTGCTTCAGCTCGGCCATCAGGTCGTCGTCGATCTGCAGCCGCCCGGCGGTGTCCAGGATGACGGCGTCACAGAGCTGCTTCTTGGCCTCCTTCACCGCGTTCTGGCACACGCTGACGGGGTCAGTCGGCTCGGAGTAGACCGGCACCTCGATCTGCGTGCCGAGGGTTTGCAGTTGCTCGACCGCCCCCGGCCGCTTCAGGTCGGCCGCCGCCAGGAACGGCTTCCGCCCGCGGGCCTTGAGCGTGAGCGCCAGCTTCGCCGCGGTAGTCGTCTTCCCCGCCCCCTGTAGCCCGCACAGCATGAGCACCACCGGCCGGTCCGACTTCAACGGGATCTTGTGGTCCACCGGCCCCATCAGCTGGCACAGCTCGTCGTACACGATCTTGACGATCTGCTCGGACGGGTCCACCCGCGCCAGCACGTCCTGCCCGACCGCCCGCTGCTCCACGTTGGCGATGAACTGGGTGACCACGTTCAGGTTGACGTCCGCCTCCAGCAGCGCGCGGCGGACCTCCCGCAGCCCGTCGCGGATGTTGTCGGCGGTCAGGCGGCCCCGCCCGCGGAGCTTCTTCAGCGCGTCGGACAGCCCGCGGGTGATCCCTTCGAACATGCGTCACCGTGGCACAACTGGGGGGCGAGAGTCAGCAGTTCAATATACAGCCCACGGAACGCCGACGGACAGCGGGCCGTCGGCTTTGATCCCACTGGGCATGCACATGCGCCGCTCTATACCTCTGCTCGCGCTGCTGTTCGCCTCCACCGCACTCGCCGACGACGGGTTCACCCCGCTGTTCAACGGCAAGGACACCACCGGCTGGACGACCACCCTCCGCCCGCCGAAGGACATGCCGGACGCCAAGCCGGACCCGAAGGCCACCTGGGGCGTGAAGGACGGGGTGCTGGTGTGTACCGGCAAGCCGAACGGGTACATCGCCACCGAGAAGGAGTACGCCGACTACACCCTGCGGCTGAAGTGGCGGTACCCGACCGGTACAGACAAGCCGAACAGCGGGGTGCTGCTGCACGTGCAACCCGGCGACGATCGGGTGTGGCCGAACTGCGTGGAGGCGCAGCTCAAGGGCGGGTTCGCCGGGGACATTTGGCTGAACGCGGACAAGACGGGGAAGCTGCCGGCGATCACGCACGACCGCAAGGACGCCGCCGACAAGACCGACCGGCACTACCTGCGGGTGGAGGCGAAGGACGTGGAGAAGCCGCTGGGCGAGTGGAACGCGATGACGATCACATGCCGCGGAGGGGACTTCACGGTGGTGGTGAACGGCAAGACGGTGAACGAGGCGAAGCGGTGTTCGCTCACGAAAGGCCGGATCGGATTGCAGAGCGAGGGGTCGGCAGTCGAGTTCAAGGACATCGAGATGAAAAAGTGAGGCACCGAAAGCCCACGGACGGCCGTCCGTGGGCTTATTTCAAGCTGATCTCGTGCCCGCTTAGCCGCTCGAACCCGCCGGCCGTCACCAGGTAGTTGTGTTCGATCCGCACCCCGCCGACGTCGTCCACGTACAGCCCCGGTTCGAGCGTCACCACGTCGCCGGCCACCAGTTCGCCCTCGCTGCGGGCGACGAAGAACGGCGGCTCCGGGTGGGCCAGCCCCAGCCCGTGCCCGGCGTGGTGCGGGAACGCCTTCTCCAGCCCGACCGCCGCGAACACCCCTCTCACCGCGTCGTACACGACCTGGCACGGCACGCCGGCCCGTAGCTGCCCCTCGCCGGCGGCCATCGCCGCCACGCACAACTCGAACAGCTTCCGTTGCCCCTCCGTCGGCTCGGCCCCGGCCACCAGCGTGTTCGTGAAGTCGCTGCGGTAGCCCTGGATGACGACCGAGAAGTCGAGAATAAGCGTCTCGCCCGGCTGAATGACGTGGCTCGTCGCCGTTCCGCCCCGCTTGGCCGACCCCGGCGACACGGCGAAGTCGCCGTACACGATCACCGGGTGCCCGGCCGCTTTCGTGCATTCGGCCAGGATGCCGGCGTACACGTCCAGTTCGGTCATGCCGGCTTGCACGTTCGCCCGCGCCCAGGCGTGCCCGGCGTTCGTGGCCGCCATGCACGCCTTCAGCACCTCCACCTCGTCCGGGTCTTTCGCCCGCCGCATCTCGCCGACGATCTGGTGAATCACCGCCGCGTCCGGATCGTTCACCGCGTCGTGGACGTGCCAGCGGGTGCCGGCCAGTTCCACCACGTCCCGCAGGATCATCCGCCGCGGCCCGTGCCCCGGCGTCTGCCCGTCGTACCACTTCACCGCCACCCGCTCGGCGGCGTACGCCAGGTCCACCGACTTGGACGTGCGGTGGTCGTAGTACAGGGTGGTCTTCCCGTCCGGGTCGATCTTCAGGAACCCGCCGAAGTCCGCCCCCAGGCTGAACGGATCGATGTACCAGTTGGCGAAGTAGCGGAGGTGGAGCGTGTCGCCGAGCAGCAGCGGCTCGGTCGGCCGCAGGGCGGCGAGCAGGCGGGACACGCGGCCGGCGCAGCCGTCAGCGGTGAGCATGAAAAACCCTCAAGTGTTCCACTCGCTCCGCGAGTGGCCGACCGCACCTCACTCGCGGAGCGAGTGAAACACTAGATGTCCCCGACCCCGCGGCTCTCGGCCTTGAAAATGATGTCGATGGCCAGGGCGGCGGCCAGCACCAGCATCTTGGCCACCGGCTGATCGGTCAGGTCGTCGGCCACGTCCACCATGTACGTGTCGGCGGAGGTGAACAACTCCTTCGCCGCCCCGCCCCACTCCTTCGACACCTTGCCCAACTCCGCCCCGTCCGGGGTGAGGATGCGGTACTTGAACCCGATGAAGTTGCCCTTCACCT
>CANJKY010000152.1 GCA_947474875.1 Gemmataceae bacterium | reverse complement strand
CCCTACACCCCCCGCAGCGTCACCTCCACGTCGAACGTCTGGTCCTCCCTCTCGACCGTCAACTTCACCCGGTCGCCGGCCTTGTACTTGCCGAGCATCCGGTTGAACTCGGCGTTTCCCTTCACCTCCTCGCCGTTGATCGCCACGATCACGTCGCCCGGCGTCACCAGCCCGGTGCGGCGGTCCACGCTCAGCGCCCGTAGCCCGGCACCGTCCGCGGGCCCGTTCGGCTCCGTCTGTGCGATCATCACCCCGCGGGTGAACCCGGCCCGGCGGACGCGGACCTGGTCCACCAGGGTGATGCCCAGGTCCGGCTTGAGCAACTTTCCGTTGCGGATGAGTTCCGGCACCACCTGGTTGACCGTGTCCACCGGCACGGCGAACCCGATGCCCACGCTCCCGCCGTTGCCCTGCGGGGTGGCGATGGCCGTGTTCACCCCGATCAGCCGCCCGTCCTTGTCCAGCAGCGGACCGCCGCTGTTGCCGGGGTTGATCGGCGCGTCCGTCTGCACCGCCCCGGCGATCAACTGGCCGGACGGTGACTCGATCTCCCGGTCCAGGGCGGAGATGATGCCCTTGGTGAGCGTCAGGCTGAGGCCGAACGGGTTTCCAATGGCGTACACCTTCTGCCCCACCTGTAGGTCGTGCGACGTGCCCACCTTGATCGTCTTCAGCACCGCCTTGTCGTCCACCTTGAGCACCGCCAGGTCGTAGTCCGGGGCCACCCCGACCACCCGCGCCTGCCACGCCGACCGGTCAGCCATCACCACCCGCAGGGCCAGCCGCCGCTTGTACGCCTCCTGGACGACGTGGTAGTTGGTGACGATCCGCCCCTGGTCGTCCCACACGAACCCGGAGCCGGTGCCCGCCTGGAACGCCTCCATCTGCATGTTCGACCCGCGGCGGATGACCACCGTATCCACGTTCACCACCGAATCTTTAGCCCCTTTGAATAGATCGATGGCCTCCCGCTCTTCGCCGTCGTACCCGCTCTTCGGGGCGGGGGTTTTCGGGGCGGCATCCGGGTCGGTGGGCGGGGACGGCTTCGGCCACAGCAGCCATGCCGCCGCCAGCCCGAGCGAGACGGTCAGGGCGAGCAGCCCGGCCAGGGTCCAGGCCACGACGGCGGCCGGGCCTGGGGACGAACGGCGGTCGCGGTCCGGCGTCATAAGGCGGTTCCGGCTCAGGTGAACGTACCATTCGTGCGGGGGGCCGCCGATCGGGTGTCGGAGAACGCCCCTGTCAGCGGACCGGCTCAGTTTACCACACCCCGCCTGTCTGGCGGCCAGACGGTATGTGTGGAAGGCACACCGCGTGCCGTTCGCTACCGCCAATAAAAGTATAAACTGCCCCAGGCGGAAATCGATGATCTGGTCGGCAGCGTGGCGGGTACAGCGAAGGACCCCGTCGAGGTGGCGACGTGACCGCCCCGCCGTCGGCCCCATCCCGGAGAACGAAATGCCCACTCGCGTGTTCTTTGCGGCGGTGTCGGCGGCGATCCTGGCGGTGGCGGCCGGCTGCGGGCCGGGCAAGGTCAACAAGACGGCGTCGTTCGCCCTGGGTACGGACAAACCGGCGGTCGGGTACGAGGCGAACAAGCAGTCGGCCGAGCAGACGCTCAAGATCGAGGTGGAGGCGGACAACTCGGTCAACGTGTTCGTCGTCACCGGCATGACGCTGGACGACGCGGTGAACACCCTCGAAGTCGACCTGAAGGCGAAGGCGGTGGCGTCCAAGCTGGACGCGAAAAAAGAGTCGTTCACCGCTTCCATCCCAGCCGGTCAGAAGCCGGTGGTGGTGATCACCCTCGGTAAGGCGATCAAAGCGAGCGGGTCGGTCAAGATCACCAACTAACGGGTATGACCAAGGACGAATGACCGACCAATGCCCAAGGAAGAAGAGGGTGCCTTTCTTCCGTGGTCGTTGGTGGGTCATTCGTCCTTGGTCATTTGCCTCGTACCCGGCGTTCGAACTCCTGGATGCCCCGCTGATATGCTCCCGCCCACTCCGCCCGCGGCTCGGTCCGCCCGCGGAAGCGGACCATGTGGTGCGCCGCGTCGGCGGCGGTGAACGGCTCGGTGATCCCCTGCTCCTTCCGCCGGTAGCTCTCCAGCCCGGCCAGCGCGACGACCGCTGCCCCGAGCGCCGTCCCCTCGTTCGACTCCAGCCGTTCGAGCGGCTTGTTCAGCACGCTGGCCAGGATTTCGCACATCAGGTCGTTGCGGGCGATGCCGCCGGACACCGTCACCCGCGTCACATTCTGCCCCGCCGCCTCATGTTCCTTCACCGCCAGCCCGATCAGGTAGGCGATGGCCTCGAAGCTGGCGCGCAGCTTCACCCCCATGTCCGCCGGCTCGCCGCCCACCCACTCGAACCGCGGGGCGGTCACGCCGATGCTCGGTTCGCTTAATGCGAACGGCAGCACCGCCACCCCGCCACACCCCGGCTCCGCCTTCCGCGCCGCCGCTTCGAGCGCCGTCCAGTCCGGTTTCGCCCCGACCACGCGGTCGAGGAACTGCGCGCCGTTGCTGTAGCACCGCATCCACAGGTACGGCCCCCAGTTCAGCTTCATGCAGTCCAAACTGCCCGCCGCGGGGAGTTTGTCCGACGACGAGTTCACCACCGCCGAGTTGCCGAGGATGACGGCGATCTGCCCCGGATCGACCGCCCCGCCGCCGATCAATCCCGCGGCCTGGTCGTCGAGCGTGGGGAACAGAAGCGGTCGCTCCATCGCGTCCGTGATGCCCGTGTCGAGTGCGACGTGTTCGGCCAGCGGGCCGAGCGGGGTGTTCATGTCCACGACTTCCGGCAGACACTCCCACACCTCGGCGCGGCGGTTCGGGTCGGCGAGGGCGTCGAGCATCTCCCGCCGCCACTGGTTCGTTCGCAGGTCGAGGATGCCGGTGGACGCCGCCGACGACACGCTCGTCTGGTGGAAGTTGCCGGTGAGGAACCCGGCCGCGGCCGGGCCGTGGGGGAGCATCACCGCCGCCCGCTCCCACTCGTCCGCGCTCAGCGTGTGTTCGTCTTTCACCAGGTGCGACAGCGAGTACCGCACCGCCCACGGCCCGCCGGTCAGCTCGATCGCCCGCTTCTGCCCGCCGAGCCGGGCCAGCCCCTCGGCGTGGTACTTCGCCAGCGTCTGGTCGTTCCAGCAGATCATGCGGCGGACCTGGGCCGCGTCGTCATCCAGCCAGCCGGCGGTGTGGTGGGTGGCCGAGATGCCGCCGGCGACCCAGTCGCTGATGCGGTCGAGTTCGACCAGCTTGCGGACGAGTTGCCGGGTGGTGGCGCGGGCCTGCCCCTCCAGTTGCAGGTAGCTGAGTTCGCTCACCCCGCCGTCGGTGACCAGTTCGGTCGGGAACCGCACCTCGGCCAGCACCTTCCCGCCCACGTCGAACGCCAGCGCCTTCACGCTGCCGGTGCTGAAGTCCCACCCGACGATGACGGCCGATTCGGGCACACAGCGGAGAGGGGCGGGCATGACGGGGGTTCCAGGGAGGTTGACCTGCTTCACTTACCGCGGAGTGTTTGTAGTCCCAGCTTCATCGACGGGAACGCCAGTTCGTCCTCCGTCACCGTGTTCAACGCCCGCCACTCGAACCCGGCCACGCCGTCGAGTGCCTGAGCCGCGTCCGGGTTCACCGCCGTCGCCGTGAACACCAGGTCGCACACCGGGTACGTCACCCCGCGGTATGGGTACTCGTTCGGGCACGAGCACAGGTACGCCACGTCGGCGATCTCGATACCCACCTCCTCCCGCACCTCGCGGTGGAGTGCCTCCTCCGCGGATTCGCCGATGTCGATGAACCCGCCTGGCAACCCGAGCTTCCCTTTCGCCGGCTCCTTCGACCGCTTGATGAACAGGCACTTCCCGCCGGCATCCCGGATGAACGCCGCCGCGGAGACTGTGGGATTGAAGAAGAAGGCGAACCCGCACGCCGCACAGACGAGCGGGTTCGAGCCGGGGGTCACGGCCGCCGCACATGCCGGGCAGTGCCGGAACAACTGGATGGGCTGCATGCTGATTGGGTATACTGACCGCTCCTGCCGAGCCAGCCTTTCGCTCTCCCCGGAGGCGTCCCGCGTGTCCCGTTTCCCGTCTTGCGTCCTCGCCGTGTTCGCCGTTTCCGCGTTCGTCCGGGCTGACGGCGACCCGAAGGCCGTCAGCTTCGAGAAGGACGTGCTGCCGGTGCTGAAGGCGAAGTGCTTCGAGTGCCACGACGCGCGGAAGGCGAAGGCCGCCCTGCGGCTGGACGTGCGGGCGAAGGCGTTCGCCGGCGGAGAGTCGGAGAAGATGGGGATCGTCGCCGGGAAGAGCGGGGGGAGCGAGGTGTTCCGCCGGGCGACGAGCAAGGACGACGAGACGGTGATGCCGCCGAAGGGGGAGAAGTTGACTGAGAAGGAGATTGCCAGTCTGAAAGCGTGGATCGACGCCGGGGCAAAGTGGCCGGACGCGCTCAGCGGCGAGGCGAAGGCGACACACTGGGCGTTCGTCCCGCCCGTTCGGGCGGAGGTGCCAAGTAACAAGGAAAAAGTAACAAACCCGATTGATGCGTTCGTCCGGGCCAAGCTGGACAAGTCGGGACTCAAGCCGTCGGCCGAAGCCGCGAAGCACACCCTCGTCCGCCGGCTGTACCTGGACCTGATCGGCCTGCCGCCGACCCCGGCCGAGGTGGACGCGTTCGTCAACTCGAAAGACCCCTACGCCTACGAGAAACTGGTGGAGAAGCTGCTGGCGAGCCAGCACTACGGCGAGCGGTGGGGGCGGCTGTGGCTGGACGCCGCCCGGTACGCCGACAGCGACGGGTACGAGAAGGACAAGCCGCGGTTCGTCCACTTCTACCGCGACTGGGTGGTGAACGCCCTGAACCGCGACCTACCCTACGACCGGTTCGTGATCGAGCAGATCGCCGGCGACCTGCTGCCGAACGCCACCCAGGACCAGAAGGTGGCGACCGGGTTCCTGCGGAACAGCATGATCAACGAGGAGGGCGGCATCGACCCCGAGCAGTTCCGCATGGAGGCGATGTTCGACCGGATGGACGCCGTCGGCAAGAGCGTGCTCGGGCTGACCATCCAGTGCGCCCAGTGCCACACGCACAAGTTCGACCCGCTCACGCACACCGAGTACTATCGGCTGTTCGCGTTCCTGAACACCGCCCACGAGGCGTCCGAGACGGTGTACACCGCGGACGAGCAGGTGAAGCGGGCGGACATCTTCCGGCAGGTCCGCGAGATCGAGGACGGGCTGCGGCACACCACGCCGGACTGGAAGGCGAAGATGCACGCGTGGGAGGACAAGGTAAAGGGCGATCAGCCGAAGTGGTCGATCCACCGGCCGGAACTGGACAGCAGCGGCGGGCAGAAGCACTACCTGCTTGAGGACGGTTCGATCCTCGCCGCCGGGTACGCCCCGACCAAGATGACCGAGCCGTTCACCGCCAAGACGGACCTGAAGACGATCTCGGGCGTGCGGGTGGAGGTGCTGAACGACCCCACCCTCCCCCGTGGCGGGCCGGGCCGGTCGGTATACGGGCTGTTCGGCCTGACCGAGGTGAAGGTGGAGGTGGGCGGGAAGGCGGTGAAGATCGCGTCCGCCACCGCCGACGCCAACCCGCCGGAAACCCCGCTCGACCCGATCTTCGACGACAAGTCGAAGAAGAAGCGGGTGACCGGACCGGTCGAGTTCGCGTTCGACGGCAAGGACGAGACGGCGTGGACCACCGACATCGGCCCCGGCCGCAGCAACGTGCCCCGCAAGGCGGTGTTCGTGTTCGAGAAGCCCGTCGAGGTGCCGGCCGGGGCGAAGGTGACGGTGAAGCTCACCCAGAACCACGGCGGGTGGAACAGCGACGACAACCAGACGAACAACCTCGGCCGGTTCCGCATCAGCCTGACCGACGCTCCGGCGCCGAAGGCCGACCCGCTACCGGCGAAGGTGCGGGACCTGATCGCCAGGCCGCGGGACAAACGGACCGAGGCGGAAGACCGGGCGATCTTCGCCGCCTACCGACTGACCGTGCCGGAGTGGAAGGAGGCGAACGCCAAGATCGAGGAACTGTGGAAGACGCACCCGCTCGGCACGTCGCAGTTGGTGCTGAACGAGATGACCGCCCCGCGGACGACCAACCTGCTCAAGCGGGGCGACTTCCTCAAGCCGGCCGAGCCGGTGAGCGTGGGCGTGCCGGGGTTCCTCCACCCGCTGCCGAAGGACGCCCCGGCCAACCGCCTCGGGTTCGCCCGCTGGCTGGTGTCGAAGGACTCGCCGACCACCGCCCGCGCGTTCGTCAACCGGGTGTGGCAGGCGTACTTCGGGGCCGGGCTGGTGGGCACGCCGGAAGACTTCGGCGTGCAGGCCGACGCCCCCTCGCACCCGGAACTGCTCGACTGGCTGGCGTGCGAGTTCATGGAACCCACTTTCAAGTCGCGGGATAGCTATCCCGCGGCTTCGCCCTGGTCCGTCAAGCACCTGCACCGGCTGATCGTCACCTCGGCCACCTACAAGCATTCGTCGAAGCTGACGCCGGAGTTGCGGGAGAGGGACCCGGCGAACAAGCTGCTCGCCCGCGGGCCGCGGTTCCGGGCTGACGCCGAAGTCGTCCGCGACATCGCGCTGGCGGTGTCCGGGCTGCTCAACCCGACCGTCGGCGGGCCGCCGGTGTACCCGCCCATCCCGGCGTTCATGACCCAGCCGCCGGCCAGCTACGGGCCGAAGGCGTGGCCGGAGAGCACCGGCGCGGACCGCTACCGCCGCAGCCTGTACGTGTTCCGCTTCCGCAGCATCCCGTACCCGGCGCTCCAGGCGTTCGACGCCCCGACCGGCGACTTCGCCTGCGTCAAGCGGCCGCGGTCGAACTCGCCCGTGCAGGCGCTCACCGGGCTGAACGAGCCGATCTTCGTGGAAGCGGCCCAGGCGCTCGGCCGGCGGGTGCTGGCCGAAGGCGGGAAGACGGACGCCGAGCGGGTGGCGCACCTGTTCCGGCTGTGCGTGTCCCGCCCGCCGGCCGAGGCGGAGTCAAAGGCGATCCTGGCACTGCTGGCGAAGCAGGTGGCGAAGTATTCGGACCCGAAGGCGGACCCGTGGGCGGTGGCGTTCGGCAAGCCGGCCGAGTACGGCAAGCTGCCGAACACGGCCACGCCGGCGGAGCTGGCCGGGTGGGTGGCGGTGAGCCGCGTGCTGCTCAACCTGGACGAGACGGTGACGAAGGAGTGAAATGACGAAGCCGCGGGACCGTGTCCCGCGGCTTTCGGTGTGCGACCGGCTTACGCCTCCGTCACCTCGACGGTGACGCACGACACGTTGTCGCGGGAGCCGGAGTCGAGGGCGAGCTGGCCCAACCCCTCGGCGCACGCCTGCATGTCCGCCTGCCCGTCCATGTACGCCGCCAGCCCGTCGTCTGCCACCACCCCGGACAGCCCGTCGGTACACAGCAGGAACCGGTCCCCGGCCTTCAGGTCGATCACCTGTACGTCCGGCCCCTCGCCCACCTCCTTGCTGCCCAGGTACTTCCACAGCACGTTCTTGAACCGGTGCTCCTTCGCCTCGGCAGCGGAGATGGTGTTCGCCTCCACCAGCGCCTGGGCCAGCGAGTGGTCGACGGTGAGCT
>CANJKY010000151.1 GCA_947474875.1 Gemmataceae bacterium | reverse complement strand
CCGCCCCTACAGGGCCGGGTGCCCGCCCCCCCCGCACCTTCCCGCGGCGGCGAAGATTCTGCCGCCCGGAGGGCATCCGATGCGCCCGCTCGTAGTGCTGATGGTCACGGCGATGACGGCGGTCGCCGCCCCGGTGCCGAAAGCGCTGAAGAAGACCGGCAATTTCATGCCGCTGGCAGTCGGCAACAAGTGGGATTACGTCGAGCCGGACAACCCGAACGCAGTCGTGGACACGCGGGAGATCACCGCCGTCGAGCAGAAGGACGGGGTGACGTTCGCCACCCAGAAACTGTCCGGCATCACCCAGGTGTTCCGCGCCGACGCCAGCGGGGTGGCGGTGGTGCGGAGCAATGGCAGCGACTACGCCCACCCGCGGTACGTCGTCAAGAACGACATGAAGGCCGGGGACGAATGGATTTGGGACGCCGACGGGTACACCGAGCGGCGGACGGTCGGGGCGACCGAGAAGGTGACGACGCCGGCCGGCGAGTTCGAGGCGGTGAAGCTGACGTACCGCACCGAGCAGAACGGGGCGGTCGGGTCGGACATCACCGTGTGGTACTCCGCCGGGGTCGGGCTGGTCCGCATCGACTACACCAACGGCCGCACGTCGCACGTGCTGAAGGCGTTCACCGCGGGGAAGAAGTAGGTGCCAACACGGGTGGCCGACTGTCTCCGACAGTCGGCACCGACTCCCGGAGGGAGTCGGCCACCCGGCGGGCCGCTCGGCCCGTGGCACAGGCGGCCCGCCGGTGGTTCAGTTCCGCCCGGTGTGCTACCATCGGTTCCAGCCACCGGAGGACCCGCATGACCGCCGCCTTCCTGCTCGCCGCGCTCGCCGTCGTCGCCCCGGTGCCGAAGGGCAAACCCGCCGCCGACTACCTGCCGTCCGCCGTCGGCACCAAGTGGGAGTACGTCCGCAACGGGGACGAGAAGCGGGTGTACGTGGAGGAGGTGACGGAGTCGGCCGAGAAGGACGGGGTGCGGACCGTCACCGTGAGCGTCACCACCGACACCGGAGACAGCCGGTTCGAGAAATTCGACATCACCGACGGGGACGTGCGGCTGACCGAGAGCAACTTCGGCACCTACGACCCGCCGATGGTGGTCCGCAAGGCGGGGATGAAGGCGGGCGACACCTGGACGAGCAAGTACGCGTTCGGCGGGGACGTGAACGAGGTGACGTGTACCGTCGGCAAGGCGGAGAAGATCAAGGTGCCGGCCGGCGAGTTCACCGCCTTCCCGGTGAGCCGGGTGTACAGCCCGCCCCGCGGCGGGGACGTGGTGTACTGGTACGCGGACGGGGTGGGGCTGGTGAAGCAGACGCGGGCCGGCAAACCCGAGCAGGAGCTGAAGAGCTTCACCGCCGGCAAGGGGGCGAAGAAATGAGCCGCCTCGTCCCGCTCGTCGCCCTCGCGCTGGTCGTTCCCCTGTCCGCCGCCCCGGTGCCGAAGGGGGTGAAGGCGAAGGCCGACTACTACCCGCTCGCGCTCGGCACCAAGTGGGAGTACGTGCGATACCAGAACGCGGACAACGTGTGGGCCGAGGAGGTGACCGAATCGACCACCAAAGACGGGGTGACCACCGCCACCGTGCGGATCACCCCCGGCGGGGCGAACGCGGTGCCGCACGACACGTCGTACAAGGCGGACGCCGACGGGTGGTACTTCCTCACCCAGGCGGACACCGCCTACGACCCGCCGGCCATGTTCGTGAAGACCGACCCGAAGCCGGGCGACACGTGGGAGCTGAAGTACGCGCTGGGCGGCACGGTGTACGCGGCCACGGCCACCGTCGGCCAGCCGGAGAAGGTGAAGGTGCCGGCCGGCGAGTACACCGCCCTGCCCATCACCATCGAGTTCGACCAGCCGGGCCAGCGGCGGGCGTACACCAACTGGTACATCGCCGGGGTGGGAATGGTGAAGCAGGTGTCCGGCGGGCGGGTGAGCCAGGAATTGAAGAGCTTCACCCCGGCGAAGTGAGGGGATGCGATTTCACCCTCTCCCCTTGAGGGAGAGGGCAAGCGAGCGAAGCGAGCGCGGGAGAGGGGCTGATTTGTAAGAACCCCTCTCCCCGTCGTCGGCTGGCGCCGCCGCCGACCCTCTCCCTCAAGGGGAGAGGGTGGCAGACAGTCCAGAAAGGATCGCCATGCGATTCACGTTCACCCTCCTCCTGGCCTCCGTCGCAGTGGTCGCCCTCGCCGCCCCGGTGCCGAAGGCGGCGCGGAAGAAAGGCGACTACTTCCCCACCGCCGTGGGCACCAAGTGGGAGTACGTGCAGGAGGGGACGGACACGCTCGACCACACCCGCGAGGTGACCGAGAGCGACGAGAAGGACGGCGTCCGCACCGCCGCGTTCAAGTGGACCAGCCACGCCAACGCGTACACCAAGGGGTCGCGGTACCGCATCGACGCCGGCGGGGTGTGGCGGCTGGGCTGGGACGACCACACGTTCGAGGAGCCGAACCGGATGTTCAAGTTCGGGGCGAAGGCGGGCGAGTCGTGGGACGCCGGCATCACCAAGAAGAAGCCGGCGGAGTTCGTGAACGAACTGGGGGCCGAAGAGGAAGTGGTCACGCCGGCGGGTAAGTTTCAGGCGGTGTCGGTGGCGGTGAAACAGGCGAAGGGCGGGGTGGACACCTACTGGTACGCCCCGGACGTGGGCATGGTCCGCTGGAAGTTCACCACCGGCAAGGCGATCGTGCTGAAGGCGTTCACCCCGGGGAAGTGAGAGCACTGCCCCGTTCTCGCGCATGTCGTGTGGCATTTCCGGGCGGATCGGGTATCCTATCTTAGCCTCCCCGTGAGACCGACCGGGTTCCGTGGCTTCCTCTCCCAGGGCAGCCGCCGCGAATGCCAAAAACCGAGCAATTCGAGCCGCCCCTGCCCGAGATCGTGGGCACGTCGGCGGCCATGCAGGCCGTTTACCGCATGGTCCGCCTGGCCGCCCCGCGGAACGCCAACGTCCTGCTCATCGGCGAGACCGGCACGGGTAAGGAGGGCATCGCCCGCGCCATCCACAAGCTGAGCTCCCGCAAGGACGGTCCGTACATCCGCGTGAACTGCGGAGCGCTGCCCGAGAACCTGCTCGAAAGCGAGCTGTTCGGGCACGTGAAGGGGGCGTTCACCGGGGCGATCGAGAACAAGGCCGGGCGGTTCGAGGCGGCGCACGGCGGCAGCATCTTCCTGGACGAAATCAACAGCATGTCGCCCAAGCTGCAGGTGAAGCTGCTGCGGGTGCTGCAAGAGCGGGAGTTCGAGCGGGTGGGCGAGAGCCGCACCATCCGGGTGGACGTGCGGGTGATCGCCGCCACCAACGCCACTCTGGAGGAGTTGGTCGAGCGGGGCGAGTTCCGCGAGGACCTGTACTACCGGCTGAACGTGGTGCCGGTGGTGCTGCCGCCGCTCCGCGACCGCCGCGACGACATCCCGCTGCTCGCCCGGTTCTTCCTCAAGCGGTACGCCGACGCCAACCGCCTGGCCGCCGTGCCCGACCTGCCGCCGGACATCCTCACCTCGCTGCTGACGCACGACTGGCCGGGGAACGTCCGCGAGCTGGAGAACGCCGTCGAGCGGCTGGTGGTGCTGAGCGGGGAGGAGCCGCTGAACCCGGCGTTCCTGTTCACCGAGCGGCCGCGGGTGGCCCCGCGGGCAGCCAAGCCGGGCAACGGCGGCCCGCCGCCGGCGGCCGACTTCCACACGCTGCTGCGGCAGGTGGTGCGGGTGGGCCTCCAGCACCCGCTGCCGGCCGGCGTCGAGCTGTATGACTTCGTGGTGGGTGGGGTCGAACGCGAGGTGATCGAGCAGGCCATGCAGGCGTGCGGCGGCACCCAGATCAACGCCGCCAAGCTGCTGGGCATCAACCGCAACACCCTGCACAAGAAGCTGACCGAGTACGAGAAGGCGGACGAGCGGTCGGCGGTGGAACCGGTCGGCGAACCGCGGGTGTGAACCCGCGGGTGATGTCTGTAACCCGCGGGTTCACACCCGCGGTTCGCCAGGAATTATCGGATAATCCGCCCGTCGCCGCCCGGCGGCTGCCGCCGCAGGTCGTCCCACTCCTTCCGCACCTCGTGCAGGCCGACGGCGCACAGCTCGAACTCGTCCCCCAGCCGCCGCAGCACCTGCGCGTCCTCCGGGAACCGCTCGGCGTCGCACTCGCTGGCCAGCCGGTACGACCGCTTGCCGAGCACGGCGAAGTTCACCAGGTGGTCCTTGCTCGGGCGGTACTGGAACCGGTTCACCTCCTCGGGGAACAGGCCGGACCAGTACAGGGCGAAGTCGCCGATGTGCCGGTGGTACTCGCGGCGGGTGCGGCCCTCCGGCGGCAACTTCTCCGCCTCCATCGCCATGACGGCCAGCTCCGAGATCGGCCGCCCGCCGGCGTCCTTCAGGCGGAACACCGCGTCGATGTGGACGAACCGGGACAGCAGGTCGGACACGTAGTCCACCAGCGGCGGGTCGGCCACCCCGAGCGAGGTGATGAACGCGTGCTCGGTGATGCCGGCAAACAACCGCCGCAGCGGGTGATCGGCTGGGGTGCCCCACATATCAACAGCCCTCCGCGAACGTGTGACGGCGGGAGAGGGGAGTGGTCGCCGGCCGGTGTGCTCCGGCGGCCTGTAAGATTATAGCACGCGACTCATACGGAAAGTTTCGTGCCGCGGCAAGGTGAATCTCCGGATTTGTCCGGAGCCGTGCCGGCCCACACGCGGGCGGTACGATGACCCTTCCTCGGAATGCCGGGGAAGCCGGGGTGTCGGTGCCCTTGCCCTCACCCGACAACAGGTGATCCGGAAACGGCCCGAAGCCCGGACACCGCCGCAGAAGGCTTGTTCGAAAACGACCTCCGGAGTCCCTCGTGCCGTCCGTCCGCGCCACCGCCGACCAGCCCGTCCTGCGGCTGTCCGACACGCTCACCGTGGTCGTCACCGCCGACGGCCCGGCCCCGCTGCGGGTGGAGCCGCCGAAAGACCTGCTCGCCCCCGAGGCCGCCCTGGTGTGGAAGGTGGAGCCGCTCGGCCCTGCCGCCCTTACCGACCGCGGGGCGGACCAGCGGTGGCAGCAGGCTTACAAGCTGTCGCCGTTCGTGCCCGGCGAGAAGGTGCCGGTGACGTTCAACCCGTTCAGGGTGAACGGCACGGATCAGACCCCGGACCCGCTGGCGGTGAAGGTGGAGACGAGCCTCCAGACTGCGAAGGCCGACGACGCCCGGCCGGTGACGGATATCGAACTGCTGCCGGCGGTGCCGTCCGCCGGGTTCGGTTGGGGGCTGGGGCTGACTGCCGCAGTGGTTGGGCTGTTCCTGGTGGCGGTGCTGGCGGCACTGCTCCGCCACCGGGCGAAGCCGAAGGCGGTGCCACCGACCGAGTGGGCACTCGCCGAACTGGATGCCCTCGACCCGGACCGGCTGACCCCGCGGGAACTGACCGACGGGCTGACGGCGACCGTCCGCGGGTTCGTCGGCCGGCGGTTCGCCCTCGCCCCGGACCCGTTCACCACCGCCGAACTGCTCGCCGCCGCCGACGCCGCCGGGGTGTGGTCCGCGGACACGCGATCCCGTGTGTCCGCTGTTCTGGAAGCGTGCGACCGGGTGAAGTACGCCGGGTACGCGGCGACTGCGGACGAATGTCGCCAGTGGTGGGACGAGCTGCGGGGGGCGATTGTGGGGTGGACGTGACGGTTCTTCGCCGCGACCTGCGGGAGCGGCAAAGCTGCCACCGCTCCCGCAGGTCGCGGCGAAGAACGCTTCCCCCGAACCCGCCGCCTGCCGCCGGTGTCCTTCCGCCGACGAACGGAAGGGCCAGCCGATTGGCGACGGCAGCTGTCTCGAAAACAGTCGAGCGAGAGCCTTGTGGGTTCGACTCCCACCCCTTCCGCTGCCCCGTGGTCCAACGGCCAAGGCACTCGGCCCACACCCGAGAGACGGGGGTTCGACTCCCTCCGGGGCTACCTTGCTAACCGGCCTGAGTTCGCCTGAGGCGGACGTGAGGCGACAAAACCCTACAGCCGGCAGGGTATTCGTCGCCTCGGTCTTCCGCGACACCCTGTCCAACCCGGAGAAAGGACAACATTTCCTGG
Organism: Gemmataceae bacterium; assembly: GCA_947474875.1. GTDB lineage: Bacteria > Planctomycetota > Planctomycetia > Gemmatales > Gemmataceae > JALHQU01. The sequence continues at coordinate 1,535 of CANJKY010000151.1, read as the reverse complement.
CCTGTCTGGACACCAAGCTGCCGGCCGACATCACCCGCCAACTCGGGTTGACCCAGAACGACCTGTTTGTGGTGTGGGACTTGGCCTCTGACGACACCCTGGCCAGCAACCTCGCCCTTCAATGCCGGCTGAAGGTGATTTGAGGTCAGGCCAACTTGCGGGCCATGATGATGAACGGCTCGTTGTTCTGGCTCGGATCGGGGATCGGGTTGTTTGGGTTCAGGGCGACGAACCCGCACTTGTTGGCGTACAACCCGACCGCTCGGGCGTTGGCCTGATACACGTCGAGCAGAAGCAGGTCCGACAGACCAAGCGGGAACCGGTTTCATAACCGTGCCAGGGCGATGAACGCACAGGCCAGGCTGACGAAGCCGTCGTGCAGGTGGCACAACCGCTCGTACCTCGTGGCCACCCGGCGGAACGACTTCAGCCAGGCGAACGACCGCTCCACCACCCACCGCCGCCCCAGCCGCCGCAGGCGGCGGCCGTCGTTGACCGGAGGCTTGGTGCGGTTCGTGCGGTGCCTGGCCAGCAGCCGGAACCCGTCCAGGTCCAGCCGCTCCCGGAGCGGGTCCGAGTCGTACGCCCGGTCAGCCAGCACCGGCACGCCCCACGGCACGGCCACGGTCGCCGGGATGTCGGCCAGGGCGGCCGGGGCCAGGGTCACCTCGTGCACGCCCGCCCCGTCGGTCGCCGCCCCGAGCGGTGTGCCGTTCCGGTCGGTGACGAGTTCGACCGTCGTCCCCTGGCCGAGCCGGCACGGGCTGACCCCGACGCCCCCTTTTTGGCCTCCACGAACGTGCCGTCCACGACCAACTCGGACGTGTCGAGACGGCCGGCGGCGTCCAACTCGGCCAGCACCAGCTTCCACACCCGGTGCCAGACGCCGGCCTCGGTCCACGCCTTGTGCCGCCGCCAGCAGGTGACGCCGGACGGGTAGCAGGCGGGCATCTGCCGCCACCGCAGGCCGTTGCGGAGCAGGTACACGATGCCCTCGAAGCACGCCCGGTCGTCGGCCCACGGCCGCCCACCGTTGGGCTGCGGGGCCGGTGGCGGGAGGAGGGGACGGACCCGCTCCCACAAGCCGTCGTTCAACTGGCGCTCGGTGGCGGCATCGGGCATGGCAGACCTCCGTGTTGGTCGCCATCTTCGGGCCGGGCGGAGGCCGGGTCAACTGGGGTTACGAAACAGGCTCGGGTCACGGTAGAACAAGACGGCTTCGGAAAAGAGGTGGTTAACGATGGACTCGCCGTAACCTTTACCGCCGAAGTCCGGGTGAACCCCCAGAACAGGGATGTATACGTGTCGCAACCCGTTCGTGAACTGCGGATACTCTTGAGTCACGGCGAGCGTACCGAATCCCACCGCATTCCCGCCTCCATCCCGGTACAGCCAGACGATGCACGTCTCGAACAACATCCGTTGCGGGATGTCGTTCCGCAGAACGTTCAGTACCTGGGCAGCGTAGAAGGGAGTCGTCGGGAACGGCCACGCCAGCAGCGCGTCGTAGTCGGGGTGTCCGGGGTAGATCGGTG
>CANJKY010000150.1 GCA_947474875.1 Gemmataceae bacterium | reverse complement strand
CGTTGTCGTGGGCGAACGCCACCCGCAGGCCCAGGTCGGCGAACGGCTCGAACTGCTTCTGCAACGCCCCGTTCCCGTCCCACACCTTCGTCACCTTGTCGCGGCCGGTAGACGCCAGCCGCCCGTCGTGGCTGTATTTCACCCCGGCCGCCCCGCCGCCGTGCGCCGCCCAGTTCTTGATCTGCACGCCGTTCTCCATCTCCCACAGGCGGACGGTGCCGTCCTCGCTGCAACTCGCCAGCGCGTTCGAGTCTCCCCGCCAGCTCACGTCGGCGATCATCGCCGTGTGGCCGCGGAGGGTGTGGAACTCGCGGGCGGTGGCCGCCTCCCACACGAACAGCCCGCCGTTGCGGTCACCCGTCGCCAGCAGCACCCCGTCCGGGCTGAACTCCACCGCCGTCACCCAGTCGGTGTGCTTCTTCACCTCGAACGCCACGCTGCCGTCGGCCGTGTGGTAGATGCGGATGAGCTTGGACGGCGAGCCGACGGCGATCAGCTTCTGGTCGGCGCTGATGTCGGCGGCGAGCAGCGCGTCGGTCTCGACGCCCACCTCCGTCACCTTCTCGCACGTCTCGATGTTGAACAGCACCGCCTTGCCGCTCGCCCCGCCGCGGCCGCCGGCCGCCAGCAGCAGCTTGCCGTTGCGGCTGAACTTCAGGCTGTTGATCTGCCCGTGGTCGAACGGCAGCGAGCCGAGGAAGTCGCCGGTGTCGGTGTGGTACAGCAGCACCTGCTTCTGCCCGCCGACGGCCACGAGCGGCGCCCACGGACTCGCGGCCAGCGCCAGCACCGCCCCCGGCCGGCGGCCGCGGACGAGCGGGTCGGCCTTCAGCTTGCCGGCCTGGGGCATCGGCGGCGGGCCGTCCGGTTTGCCCTTCGCCGCGGTGGTCAGCCCGATGTTCACCTTCGGCTTGTCCGGCATGGCCGCCTTCGACCCGGCGTTCTCGCGGCCGCCTTGCTCGACCCACAGGCGGAGGATTTCGAGCTGCGCGGCCGGGATCTTGTCCCCGGACGGCGGCATCTTCGGCTCCTCCTTGTGCGCCGTCAGGGTGAAAATGCGGGACTTGTCCGGGTCGCCGGCCTTGAACACCTCGCCGCTCGACCCGCCCTGCTTGAGCGCGGCGAACGTGGCCAGGTTCAGGTCGCTCTTCTGCTTGTCGTTGCCGTGGCAGTTGACGCAGTGCTGCTTCAGGATGGGCAGCACGTCGTCGTCATAGGTCGGCTTCTTCGGGTCGGCGACCGCCGGCACGCAGGAGGCGACGAGCAGGGCGGTCACGGCGAACAGGCGGTGCATCTCGGGGGAGCCTCTTCGTAGGGTGGGCCTGCGGCCCACCGGATCAAAACGGTGGGCCGCAGGCCCACCCTACAAATCACGCCATCTCATACGTCCACGGCTTGCGTTGTTCGCGGGCCAGGTGGCCGTTCGCCTCCTTGTCGCCGACGAACTCCTCCTTGTCCGCGTCCCACGTCAGCTTGTGGCCGACCTTGATGGCGATGCCCCCGAGGTGGCACACCGACACGGAGCGGTGGCCGGTCTCGGCGTCGCAGATCGGGGCCTTGCGGGTCTTCACGCAGTCGAAGAAGTTCGCCATGTGGTCGTCGGACACGTACACCTTCAGCTCGTCCGCGCTCAGCTTGTCCGCCAGCATCGCCGGGTCGCTCGCCTCGATCTTCCCGCGGGTGACGAACAGCCAGCCGTTCGCCCCCTCGAACCTCACCCCGTGGTCGGTCTGGCTGCGGGGCACCGGCTTGTCGCTCTTGCTGCCGAAGATGGTGTTCGCCTTGGTGCTCTTGCACACGTGGGTGAACCCGCCGGCGTAGGTGTACGTGATCTCGTACTCGGCCGGGGTGGAGTACCCGCCGGGCACCGGCTCCACCAGCCGCTTGCCTTCGACCGTGGCCGGCCCCTTCTGGTTGGTCGCCCACAGCACGATGTCGTTGTGGTGGGCGCCCCAGTCCGTCAGCGTGCCGCCGCTGTACTCGGTCCAGAAGCGGAAGTTGGTGTGACAGCGTTCGGGCACGTAGTCAGTCGCCGGCGTCTGCCCCTGCCACATGTCCCAGTTCAGCTCCTTCGGCACCGGGGCGGACTTGAACGGCCCGCCGTGCAGGCCCGCCGGCAGCACGCTCGTCACGGTGCTCAGCTTGCCCAACCGCCCGGCCCGCACCAGCAGGCAGGCCTGGCGGAACAGCTTGTCGCTCCGCTGCTGGCTGCCGGTTTGCAGCACCCGCTTGCTGTCCTTCACCGCCTTCACCAGCCGCTTGCCCTCGTCGATGGTGAGCGTCAGCGGCTTCTCACTGTACACGTCTTTACCGGCCTTGACCGCGGCCAGGTTGACGATGGTGTGCCAGTGATCCGGGGTGGCGTTGATGACGACGGCCAGGTCTTTCTGCTCGTCCAGAAGCTTCCGGAAGTCGCCGTACACCTTCGCCCCGTCGTAGGGCTTGGCGGCCTCGGCCGCGTGGCCGGCGTCCACGTCGCACACGGCTACGACGGTGCCGAACCGGCTGGCGTTCTTCAGGTCGCCCTTGCCCATGCCTCCGCAGCCGATGAGGGCGATCTTCGGCTTGTCCTTCTCGTCCGCGGCGCGGAGGGCCGAGGTGAACGTGTACGCGAACGGGGCGACGGCGGCGACCTTCAGGGCGGTGCGGCGGGTCGGACGGGAGAGGGGGAGCATGAGAGGGTTCCTGGTATTGTTCCCCAGGGCTGACGCCCTGGGCTACGGCCGGCGGTCCCTCCGGGACGCAAGACTCAGAACCGCCGCGGAGCGGCCGGCGGTTGTAGCCCAGGGCGTCAGCCCTGGGATGCCCGTCAGTGGTTGAACATGAACTCTCGCGAGTTCAGCACCGCCCAGAACACGTCCTCCAGCGCCTGCTGCTTGTTCGGGGATGCGTCCACCTGGGCGAGCAGTTTCTGGAGTTCGATCGTCGTCGGGGTGCGGCTGAGCGACCGCACGTAGATGGTCTCGATCACCTGGGCCGGCGTCCGCTTGTCTTGCAGCATCTTCGCCACCAGCCCGCCCTGCTGGATCTTCGGCCCGACGGTGTCGCCGTTCATCAGGTGCAGGCTCTGCGACAGCGTCGGCTCCAGCCGCACCTCGCAACTGCACACCGTCTCGCGGGTCGGCCGGCCGAAGGTGGTGAGGAAGTAGGTGCTGGTCTGCCCGTCGGCGATCTGCACGGCGCGGGCGCCGAGCGGTAGGCCGGGGAACTTGTTCTTGGTATCCGTCACCCCGGTGATGATGTCAAGCATGGTCTCGGCGCGGATGCGGCGGATCGGCCCGCGGGCGAAGTTGCGGGTGTCCCCCTCGTTGCTCTTGGTCGCCTGGGTGGCGAGCTGGTAGGTGCGGCTGGTGCAGATGTCCTTCACCAGCTTCTTGAAGTCGTACTTGTAGCCGGTGAACCGCTTGCCCAACTCGTCCAGCAGTTCCTGGTTGCTGGCCGGGTTGGAGATGCGGACGTCGTCCACCTCGTTGATGATGCCCTGGCCGAAGAAGTGGTTCCACACCACGTTCGCCAGGTTCTTGGCGAAGTACGGGTTGTCCGGCGAGGCCAGCCAGTCGGCCAGCACCTGCCGGCGGTCCTTGCCGACCACGTCCGCCGCCGCCCCGCCGAGGAACTTGGGCGGCATCGGCCGCCCCTTCACCGGGTGGTTGATCTCGCCCCCGCCGCTGTTGAAGATGACCAGCTCCCGCGGGTCGTCGGTGCCCTTCCGCCCGATCTGGGTGAAGAAGGCGGCGAACCCGTAGTAGTCGTCCATCGTCCACCGGTCGAACGGGTGGTTGTGGCACTGGGCGCACTGCACCCGCATGCCCATGAACACCTGGGCCACGTTCTCCGTCACCTTGATCACGTCCCGTTCGAGCTGGTAGTAGTTGGTCGGCGGGTTCTTGAACGTGCCGCCGTTCGCCCCGAGCAGCTCCTTCACCCACTCGTTCGTCGGCGTGTTCTTGGCGATCTTCTCCTGCAGCCAGCCGTAGTACTGGAGCATCGCCTTCGGGCTGACGTTGCTGTTGTTGTCGGTGCGGATCTGCAGCAGCTCGGCCCACTTCAGCACCCACAGCTCGGAGAACTCCTTCCGCTCCAGCAGTTCGTCGACGAGCAGGTCTCGCTTGTTCGGCAGGTTCGAGATCATGAACCGGGCGTACTCGTCGGCGGTGGGCAGTTGGCCGGTCACGTCCAGGTACAGGCGGCGGATGAACGTGCTGTCGTCGCACAGGCCGGACGGCTCCACCCGCAGCTTCTTCAGCTTGGCGTACACCAGCTCGTCGATGTAGTTGTTCGCCGGCGGGTTCGGCCAGGTGAACTGCAACCCCTTCGGCAGGGTGACGAACGGCACTCCGATCGTGTACGTGGCGAACCGGGCCATGACGAACGCCTCGCCGCGTTCGCCGGCCGTGACCGAGCCGTCGCCGTCGGGGGCGATCTTGGCCGACGTCTCGTTGTTCGTCATGAACAACGTCAGCGGGGTGACGTCCCGGTCGGTGCCGTCGGAGTATTTCGCCCGCACCACCAGCCGCTGCTTCGAGTCCTTGCCGTCCAGCACCGCCCCCGGCGGGTACACCTCGATGCCGGTGGGGGTGGCGACGGTCGGCGGGTCTTGCGGGCAGTCGGCCTCCAGCCAGCGGAGGATGGCGGCGTAGTACTCGTCCCCGTCGCTTATCTTCTTGCCGCCGGTGTGCGGCACCTTGCCGGCGGCCTTCTCCAGCAGCAGCGAGTCGTGCGGCATCGCCAGGTTCACCCGCCGGCCGTTCAGCTCGCGGGTGAGCCGGTAGTGGTCGCCGTCCGGGTCGAACCCGAACAGGCTGAGGCGGAACCCGTCCTTGCCGCGGGCGGCGCCGTGGCATCCACCCTGGTTGCACCCGGCCCGCATGAACACCGGCATCACGTCCAGCTTGAACGAGATCGGCCGGTCGGCAGTGGCGTTCGCCACCTTCACCGGCACCTTCACCGTCTGCCCGGCGAAGCTGACGGCCAGTTCCGTCTGCCCGTCGGCCAGCGGCAGGCAGGCGAACTTGTCGATCTTCACCACCGTCGGATTCGCCACGCTGATCTGCGCCTCGGCGGTCACGTCGCGGGTGAGGCCGTCCGGGTACGTCGCCTGGACCACGAACGACTGGCGGTCGCGGGCGGTCTCCAGGTTCACGTCCGGCGGGTACACGGCCACCTTCGCCGGGGTCTGGGCGACCCCGACAGCGGCGGCGAGCAGGAGGGCAACGGTCGTCGTCGGCAAACGCATGGTGAGCCTCATGCGGGGTCAGTTCGTGTCAGGTCGCAGGTTCGGTTCTCAGCCCGGCGGGGTTCGCGGCAGCCGCTTGCCGGCGGTCACGAACGTCAGGATTTCGATCACCTCGTCATCCACCCGGTAGATCAGTCACCAACTCCGCACCTGTCGCTCGCGGATGTCGACCCGCCCGTACTCCGGAACCATCGCCCCGAGCAGGGGCAGCGCGGTCAGCGAGTCGGCCACATCTCGAATCTCGTCACCGACCACGGTGGCGAAGGTGGGTGAGGTCCGTCCGATGCCCGACAACACCTCTTCGATGTCGTACACCGCCTGTTCGGACCACCTCAGCTCAGCCATTTGCCGAGCCTCTTCATCGCCTGCTCGTGGGTCAGCGTCCGCCCTTCGGCCTGATCCTTCAGCCCGGCGTCGATCTTCTGCCGGACGTAGAGCGCTTCCAGGATGTCCTCGACGGTAGTGTCGTCCGGCATCTGGCGGATGGCCTCGATCACCGCGTCTTTCACGCTATCGGTGGCCGTCACGCTCATTTCTTCTCCTCCTTCTTCGGGTCGGCTTTGCCGGCCTTCTCCCGCTCCTCCTGTTCCAGCCGCAGCTTCTCCAGCCGCGTCAGCCGCTTCTCAGGCGGCGGGGCCGCGGCGGCGGGCTTGGGTGCCGCCTGGGCCGCGGCCGGCGGTGGGGTGGCGGGGGTGGCCTTCGGCGGCAGCGGCACGTCGATCCGCAATTCCCCCCCGCCGACGTTGTGAACCAGCGTCTCCCCGTTGTGGACGATGACCACCTGCGAGTACACCCCGTGCTTCCCGGCCGGGCTGGTCTTGTCGGTGGTCACTGGGATGGCAAGCTCCTTGCTGTCCTTCGTGATCTTCTGGTCCGGTGCGGTCACCTTCGCTGGCAGGCCGATCAACTTCACCACCGCCTCGCCGGTGAACGGGGTCGCCACGGTGATCTTGTTGAACACCTGCGTCGGCTGCCCCTGCTCGACGGCTGCACGCTCCTGGGCGAACGTCACCATCGGCGGCTGCACCTCCAGGGTGAACAACTGGCTGCTCGTCCACACCGGCCCCTTGCCGGCGTCGGCCACGGCGATCACCGCCGTCTTCCACTTCCGCGGGGCGGCGCCGGGCGCGGCGTTGGTGTACAGCAGGCACTCGGTCTGGTTCGGCTGGATGACGGCGCTACCGGCGATGCCCATGCCCGGCGGGGTGAACAGCGGGTACACGGTGATCGGCCCGGTGAACCCGGCCGCCCGCTTTGCCACGATCTTCAGGTTGATCGACCCGTTCTGCGGCACCGCCGCCTTCGGCTCGACCACCTCGATGCTGTATGGGGCCACGTCCGTCACCGCGACGGCGATGCGGTCGGTGTAATGCCGGTGGAACGGGGTGTTGTTCAGCGCGATGCAGTAGTTCACGTCCAGGCTGGTGGTGCCCTTCGCCACCACCTTCGGGTCGGCCGGCGACACCACGAACGGCAGCAGCGCCCCGCTCGCGGCGGCGTCCACTTTCGCCTCGAACACCACCGGCACCGCCCCCAGGCCGGGGTCCACCGGATCGACCGCGGCGGTGATGCCGGACGGCAGGCCGGGGAACGTCAGGTTCGCCGCCCCGCCCCAGTCCGCCCGCTGCACGGTCACCATGGTGGCGTACCGCCCGCCCTTCGGCACGGTCACGCTCTGCCGGTCCTGGTTGGACACGTTGTTCCCGTCGACCTTCGGGATGTTCGTCGTCGTCTTCGCCTCCACCGCGGTCAGTTCGAGCCGGAAGAAGTAATCCGGCCCGCCCTTCCGCAGGTGGTCGTGGACGTATAGGACGTACTCCTTGTCCTCCGGCACGCTGAACCGCAGGTAGCTGTCCGGGCCGACGGCGTCGTCGTTCCCGGCCCGGTACGCCCCGAGTTGCCCCTTGTTGTCGTCGCTGATGTGGATGACCGGGTCGAGCGGGGAGCCGAGCCGCCGGGCATAGCAGTGGATGTCGAACACCTGCCCCTTCTTGGCGGCGAACTTGAAGTACTTCGTCTCCCCGGCCTTGCCGACCACCCCGTGGAACGCGCCCGGCGCGGCCCCGGCGACGGCCGCCGGCGGGGTGGTGTTTGCCCCGCTCTCGACCACGCCCGGCACGTCCATCACCCGGCACTTGAAGCCAGTCGGGCTGATGCCGTCCGGCGTCTGGCAGTGCAGGCGGAAGTTCTCATCCGCCGCGGCCGGCAGCTTGATCTTCTGCTTGAGCGGCCCGGCCGGGTCGCCCAGGAACGTGAACTCCACCTCCTCGCCCGGCTTCCCGCCGGCCGGCACCACCGCCGTCGGCACCGGGAACGTGCCGACGTGCAGGCGGTAGCTGCTGCCCCCGCCGTTGCTCGCCTCGCGGACCATGACGATGTACT
>CANJKY010000149.1 GCA_947474875.1 Gemmataceae bacterium | reverse complement strand
CGGTCGAGTGGGAGGCAGAGTTGATCCGCGACGAGCCGAACCGGCTGATCTCGTGGCGGTCGCTGCCGGTGGCGGACGTGGACACCGCCGGGTCGGTCCACTTCCGGGAGTTGCCCGGCGGGCGGACGGAGGTGCGGGTGGAGTTGAAGTACGACCCGCCGGCCGGGAAACTGGGCACGGCGGTGGCGAAACTGTTCGGGCTGGCGCCGGACCAGCAGATCCGGGCCGACCTGGCCGAGTTGCGGCGGGTGCTGGAGGCCAGCTCGCGGCCGGTCGGCTGACCGCCGCCCGGGTGGACGCCCGGGCGCGGTCCGCAAGCCGGTTACGACATCGGGACGAAGACGCCGAGGTCCACCCCGTCCACCGCGTCGCCGGAGCCGACGAAGATGAACCGCGGGTCGGTCGGCACGCCGGCGTGGTTGAGCGCCCGCACGTTGTAGGTGGCGCCGGCGGCCAGGTTCTCGAAGTGGTACGCCCCGTTCGCGTCGGTGGTGGTGCTCTGTTCGGTCTCGTCCCGGACCCCGTCGTTGTTCGTGTCCAGCCACACCACGTACCCGTCCACCGCCGCCGGCTCGTCGGTGTCCCACGTCCCGTTGTTGTTGAAGTCCTGGAACACCACCCCGCTGATGCTGCCGGTGTTCTGCGGCGGCGGCGGGAAGTCGCCGACCGCCCCGTTCTTGCCGTACGACCAGCTCACGTCCCCGAACCGGGCGGACGTGTTCGCCCCGAACTTGGAGTACACGGTCAGATAGGTGCCGCCGCCGAGCACCGCCTCCGGCACCAGCAGGAGCATGTCCCCGCGGTCGTTGTTCCCGTTCCGCCGGGCGTTCAGCCGCACCCAGTTGTCCCCGCCGGCGTCCATGTCGTACACCGCGGTCAGCCCGCCGAGCTTGCCGGTGCCCTTCTGGTACCCCTTCAGGGTGGGGGAGTTGGACACGTACAGCCGCAGTTCGTCGAGCGACACGCTCGGGCTGTACCACGGCTGCTCCACGTCCAGCACCAGTTGCCGGTACTTCACCCCGCCGACCGTCACCTGCGGCAGGTCGTCGATCTTGAGTGCGTGGTTCAGCGTGCGGTTGGACACCTCGTCGAACTGGGTCGCGCGGGCGTTCGAGTTGTACCCCTGGAGGGTCTTGCCGCCGTCGTTCATGCGGAGGAACGTGTCCAGCGCGCCCCGTTCCACCGTGCGGCCGTCGAACTGGCTGAACCGCGCGCCGTTCAGCACGCCGGACGACCCTGCAGCGGTCAGGTCCAGCACGGCGGGCACGGACCGGTCTTCCAGCGTCTCCACCCGCAGCGGGGCGGTCGGGTTGGCGGGCCGAGAGGTGTTGGTGGCGAACAGGCGGTTCCAGAAACTCATGACATGACCTCCAGGTTTGTGACCGGCGGACAACAGCCGGGCCGGCTGGGCGATCACTCGGCCGCCGGTCGTCTGGGAGGGAGACGGCCAGGCGGACCGCGGTGGGCGGGCCGGTGGTGCCGAACCGTAGGTCGCACGGGCGATAAAACTGGCGGATTGCAACCGCGAATCCGCGGGATGCGGCAAACTGACGGCAGATCCGACGGAAATTTCCCGACAGTTTCCGGGCGGAATCACCGGGTTAACAGACCCGCCCCGCCCGGGGTGTTGCCGACACACAGCGGGGGACCGATTGGCGCGAAATCTCTTGCCAACCCGCCGGCGGTTGAGGCCGGGTCAACACGCCAGCCGCTCGCGCACCGCCTGAATCAGGGCCGGCAGATCAGTCACCAGAGGCACCCCGTACCGGCCGCACACCACCTCGACGTTCCCCCGCCGCCAGTACCCCGGCGGGCAGCACACAACCCCCTTCCCACTGGTGGCGAACAGGCCGAGTTCGAGCAGGGTGATCGGCGCTTTCGTTGCCGGGTCGAAGTGCATGGCGATCGCGTCCGCCCGATGGAGACCGTTCAGCTCCCACTCGACCTGCCCGCGGAATTGCGGGTTCGAGATGGACTGCGCCCACGATGAGTCCCACTCGTCCCGCCGCGGGTTCAGGATGACGACCGGCAGGTCGGCCAGCGCCCGCTCCACCTCCGCCTGCCACGGCCCGGCCGAGCCCATCTCGATGGACCCGGCCAGGAACACCGCCCGCTCGCCGGTGGCGAGGTCGAGCGGGGCAGGCGGCTTCAGGACGCGGGCCATCACATCACCCCGAATGACTTCGGGAATGCCCAATGACGAATGACCCACCAAAGACCAAGGAGGACAGGAACAGCCCTCGGCTGTCTTCCTTGGTCTTTGGTGGGTCATTCGTCATTGGGCATTCCCTAGCGGTTAGCCTTTCAGCATGTCGTCGTGCCGCATGCCGCTGGGCGGCAGGTCGGCCTTGCGGCAGTTGGCCAGCGCCGCTTTCGCCCCGGCCAGTTGGTCGGCGTCGTTGTCCTCCCACTCGATGCTGACGGCGCCGTCGTACCCCACCCGGTTCAGCTCGATGAAGATCTCTTCGAGCGAGTTGGCGTCCCGCATGGTGCCGGCGGTGACGAACTTCCACCCGTTCGTCCAGTGGCCCATCGGCCGGTGCCCGCCCAGCCGCCCGCCGCGGCAGTGCTCCCGCTCCACCTGCACCCCCTTCACATGCGCGCAGTGGATGTACGGGGCGAACTCGCGGATGAACTGAATCACCGACACGTTCTGCCACTCCATGTGGCTGCCGTCCAGGTTGAACCCGACGGTCCCCTCGAACCCGGCCTTGTTCATGTGCTGGATGTAGTCGCTCGCGCTCTCCAGGTCGCCCATCGCCCGCTCGCTCGGGTGGCACTCCAGGTCGTAGGTGACGCCGTACTTCTTGCACTCGTTCCAGATCGGCCCGAACCGTTCCACAAGCAGTTGCAGGCTCACGTCCCGCACGTCCTCGATCTTGTGGCCGTCCATGCTGTCCGGCAGCGGCGGGAACAGGAACCAGTGGTTCCAGCAGCCGGCGGGCGAGCCGACGAACCCCGGCAGGGCCACCTTGCGACCTTGCAGCTTGCTCAGGTGGCCTGCCAGACGCACGCACGCCATCAGGTCTTTCGCCGCCTCCTCGTGGACCAGTTTGGCCACGTCCGGCGGGACGAAGTACGGGTCGGTCCGCGGCGGGGTGTTGCCGGCCTTCCGCCACGCGCTGTACGCCTGCCGCGCCGCCCCCTTCGGGTTGCAGAAGTTGAGCGACTTCGCGCTCGGCTCGTCGCCGAGCACCTGCCCCTGTAGGTGGACGGCGACGGTGAAGATCTCCAGCCCGTTCGCCTTCGCCTCGTCCACCATCTTGCCGGCCATCGCCGCCGCGCCGGCGTCGGTGTCGGCGTCCCGCAGGTTCAGCTCCCACGAGGCCGCCTCGTACCCGTCGAACCCGGCGTCGGCGATGAACTTGATCCACTGGGCGTGCGGGATGTTGCCGAACTGCCCGCGGACGAGGCCGATCTGGTGGAAGCTGCCATTGCCGTTCTTGTGCGCGGCGGTCTGTTTGAAGCCCATCGGGGGTCTCCGGGAAGAGGGGTGTGGACCGTGTTCGCGTTGTACAAACCCGGTCGGCGAGTGGCGCGGTGCCCAGTCTTCACCGCTTCCGGGTGGAACGCATCTCGTCGGCAGTTCGCCAGTTGCGGCGGCCCGGGCGGATTCATTTGAATGCGTCGCCATTCTGTGCGAAGCTACCATCATGCAGCCGAGTCCCGCGGCATCACGCGGGAGCGGGGGAACCAACGGGGGCGACGAGAGACGCCTCCTGGGGCGCAGGGGAGGTCCACCTCCCCGCGGCACGTTCAAGCCGTAGCCCGTCAGCTAACCTCGCAGGCCGGCGCGGAGGCGTCCTCCGCCGCCACTGAACGGGCACCCTCGTCGCCATCATCTCGGACGATCGCGCCCCGCCTCGCACCCACAGGTGCGCTCATGCTCGCGCTGTTCGCCGCAATCGAAGTCCCGTCGATCGTTCATGACTGGTGGCCGGTCGCCGTCGTCGCCGTGTTCGTCCCGCTGATCCTCTGGTGGCTGGCGGTGCGGGTGATCCCGAACAACAAGGCCGGGGTGGTGGAGAAGCTGTGGTCGCCGAAGGGGTCGATCGGTGAAGGCCGGATCATCGCCCTGAACGGCGAGGCCGGGTATCAGGCCGACCTGCTCCGCGGGGGGCTGCACTTCGGCCTGTGGCGGTGGCAGTACCGGGTCCACGTCGTCCCGCTCGTCACCGTCCCGCAGGGGCAGATCGGGTACGTTTACGCCCGCGACGGCGAGCCGCTGCCGCCGAGCCAGACGCTCGGCCGGGTGGCCGACTGCAACAACTTCCAGGACGCCCGCGGGTTTCTCACCCGCACCGACGACGACTCCCGGCACGGGCAGCGGGGCCGCCAGCGGATGATCCTGCGGGAGGGGGTGTACGCCATCAACCCGGCGGCGTTCGTGGTGATGACCGAGAACCGGGCGTACAGCCTGCGACACCTGCTCGACGCCCAGGAGTCGGCGTCGGTGAAGACGTGGCACGAGCAGTTGACCGCGTGCGGCGGGTTCCAGCCGGTGGTGATCGGCGGTACCAGCCAGCAGGGCGAGACGGAAGTCCACGACGACGTGATCGGGGTGGTGACGGTCCACGACGGGCCGAGCCTGCCGCCGGGCGAGATCATCGCCCCGGCCGTGGGCACCGAGCCGGACGGCGCCAGCTACCACAACAACTACCAGGACCCGGAGGCGTTTCTGAACGCCGGCGGGCGGCGGGGCCGGCAGTACGCCCCGCTGACGGACGGCACGTACTTCGTCAACCGCTGGTTCGCCACGGTGGAGATGGTACAGAAGACGGTGGTGCCGATCGGCCACGTCGGGGTGGTGGTGAGCTACGTCGGGCGGGCCGGGCGGGACGTGTCGGGCACCAGTTTCCGCCACGGCGAGCGGGTGCAGGAGGGCGAGCGGGGTGTGTGGGAACGCCCGCTCGGGCCGGGCAAGTACCCGTTCAACGTGTACGCCGGGCAGGTGATCCTGGTGCCGACCACCAACTTCGTGCTGCACTGGATCACCGGGAAGACGGAGGCGCACAAGTTCGACGAGGGGCTGCGGAGCATCGACCTGGTGACGAAGGACGCCTACGAGCCGCTGCTGCCACTGTCGGTGGTCGTCCACATCGACTACCAGCGGGCGCCGAGTGTCATCCAGCGGTTCGGGGACGTGAAGAAGCTGATCACCCAGACCATCGACCCGATGCTGAGCGCGTACTTCCGCGACATCGCCCACCGCAAGACGATGCTGGCCCTGCTGCACGAGCGGGACGTGATCCAGAACGAGGCGCGGGTGGAACTGCGAACCCGGTTCCGCGAGTTCGACATTGAGTGCGTGGACGTGCTCATCGGCAAGCCGGTGGCGCCGGACAAGGACACCAAGATCGAGGCGCTGCTGGAGCAGTTGCGGCTGCGGCAACTGAGCATGGAGCAGGTGGAGACCTACGAGCGGCAGCGGGTGGCGGCGGAGAAGCAGCGTTCGCTGAACGAGGCGCAGGCGATCGCGGCGGTGCAGGTGCAACTGACGAACGCGGCGGCCGAGGTGAAGATCGCCGAGAGCCGCGGGGAGGCGGAGTTGGCCCGCGCCCGCAAGCAGAGCGAGCAGACGGTGGTGGTGGCCGAGGCGGAACTGGCGAAGGCCAAGCGGCAGGCCGAGCAGACGGTGCTGACGGCCGAGGCGCAGGCGAAGGAGCGGGTGCTGGCCGGCCGCGGGGAAGGGCAGAAGGCGCTGCAGATCGGCCTGAGCGAGGCGGCGGTGGTGATGAAGAAGGTGGCCGCCTACGGCGACCCGCGGCTGTACGCGGTGGCGGTGCTGGCCGACCGGCTTGCGAACAGCGCCCAGCCGCTGGTGCCGCAGCGGATGTTCGTGAGCGGGGCGAACGGCGACACCGGCACGGTGGCCGGCGGCCCACTCGGCCTGCTGCTCACCCTGCTGTTGGGCGAGAAGACCGGCCTCGGGTCGTTCGCCGACACCCCGGAGGCGCTGGAGCTGAAGGCCGAGGTGGAGAAGCTGACGAAGGAGGCGACGGCGTCGCTGGCGAACGGGAAATCGTAGGTCCGGCACAGCCGGGCTTCCGGGCGGTGACGAACGTCACCGCCCGCGGCGTTTCTGTAGGTACGCCGCTAGCGCCAGGCCCAGGTCGTCGTCCGTCCGCACGCGGGCGTAGTCGATCTCCTGAGCGCGGCAGGCCGACTCCACCGCGGTCAGGTGGGCGTTCAATCCGGTCAGGTACTGGTCTCGCACGCTCAGCGGGTCGGTACTCACCTCGGGCAACTCCTCCAGCCCCTTGAACAGCGTCGGCTGGCGGAACGGGAAATCGAGTTCGGCCGCGTCCAGCACCTGGAACACCACCACCTCGTGCTTCTGCGACTTGAGGATGCGGAGGCCGTTCACCAGCGGGTCCAGGTCGTCGAGCAGGTCGGAGAACACGAACACCACCCCGCGGCGGCCGAACAGCCCGCCCATGTCTTGCAGGGCGGCGCCGGTGTTCGACTCCCCGCGGTACGGGCCGTCCGCCAACTGGCGGATCAGTTCCCGCAGCTTGCCGGTGCCCCCGCCCAGCCGGGCGCCGGCCTTCAGCCGGTCGGCGTACATCTGGAACCCGAGGGTGTCCGACTGGTTCAGGATCAGGTAGCCGAGCGCGGCGGCCAGGGTGCAGGCGGTGTCGTACTTGGTGACGTAGCTGCCGTCTTTCCGCTTCACCGTGCCGACCTTCATGCTCTCGCTGGCATCCACCACCATCCACGCCACCAGGTTCGTCTCCTGCTCGTACTGCTTCAGGTGGTAGCGTTCGGTGCGGGCGTACACCTTCCAGTCGATGTGCTTGATGTCGTCGCCGGGGGCGTACTCGCGGTGCTGGGCGAACTCGACGGCGAACCCGTGCCGCGGGCTTTTGTGCCGCCCGGCTAGGTACCCCTCCACCACCTGCCGGGCGTCCAGCTCCAGGCGGTCGATGCGGGCCAAAATTTCCGGAGTCAGGGACATGAAACGAACCACGGAGGCACGTAGAACACAGAGGGAAGGGACACCGAGAACGGGCGATTTTTCGATCGGCTTTTCTGCTCGGTGTACTCTGTGCCTAATTACTCTTCTCGCCTTCGCGGGGGATGAGCGGCAGCAGGCGGGTGACGATGTCGTCGCTGCTGATGCCTTCCGCTTCGGCGGGGTAGTTGGTCATGATGCGGTGCCGCAGCACCGGCTGCGCCACCGCCCTCACGTCGTCGATCGCCACATACGTGCGGCCGTGCAGGATGGCCCGCGCCTTCGCCGCCAGGATCAGGCTCTGCCCGGCCCGCGGGCCGGCGCCGAACGACACGTACTTCTTCACGAAGTCCGGGGCGGTGCTCTCCTCGCCGGGGTTCGGCTTCGGGCGGGTGGCGCGGGCCAGCTTGCCGGCGTACCGGATGACGTACTGCGCCGCCGGCACCTTCAGCACCAGGTCTTGCATCTGCAGGATGTCGGCGGTGGCGATCACCCGGTCCAGGTGCGGGCGGCTGGCCGAGGTGGTGGACTCGATGATGCGGTACTCGTCCTCCTCGTCCGGGTAGTCCACCCGGATGTTGAACATGAACCGGTCTTGCTGGGCCTCGGGCAGCGGGTACGTGCCCTCCTGCTCGATCGGGTTCTGCGTCGCCAGCACGAAGAACGGG
>CANJKY010000148.1 GCA_947474875.1 Gemmataceae bacterium | reverse complement strand
GGGGGCGGAAGGCGCTGCGGGCGGTCCACAAGGCGTTCGGGCTGGCCCAGCCGCGGAAGGGGGCCGGGCTGCCGACCGACGCCGCGTCCACCGCCCGCGACTACCCCACCCGCCCGGCGCCGATCGTGTCCGCCGACTCGTCCGCCCGCGCCCAGGCGGTCGCCCGGCTGGACGGGATGGAGGACGTGCTGGTGAGCGGCGTGCACCTGAACGCCGACGCCGGGCGGATCACCGTGTTCGACCTGCCGGACGTGCCGGGCAACTGCGCCAAGGTGTTCGACGCGGTGGCCGGCGGCGGGATTCTGGTGGACATGATCGTGCAGAACATCACCGGCCCGCAGCGGGCGGAGCTGTCGTTCACCGTCCCGCGGGCGGACCTCGGCCGGGCGGAGGCGCTCACCCGCACGCTGCTGGCCGGCATCGACTCGTGCTGCCGGGTGGAAGCGGACGCGGACATCGCCGTGCTGTACGTGCTGGGCGTGGGCATGCGGACGCACACCGGGGTGGCCCGGACGATGTTCGGCGCGCTGGCCGCTCAGGGCATCAACATCGAGATGATCAACACCAGCGAGGTGTGCATCGGGGTGGTGGTGGACCGCCGGCACGGGGAGCAGGCGCTGGCCGCACTGGCGGCAGCGTTCGGGCTGAAGTAAGCGGATCCTCACCCCACCTCCGCCATCAGGTGCTCCCGGGCCGGGTCGAGCAGCCGGCCGACCGCCTGTTCCAGGTCGGCCACCCGATACGGCTTGAGTAGCACCCCGGTGGTTCGCGGGTCCGGGTTGGTGATCGAATCCTGGTTGTGCCCGGTGCATAGCAGCACCGGGGTGTTCGGCCGCTGCCGGCGGATGGCCTCGGTCGCCCGCCACCCGTCCACCTCCGGCATGGTCAGGTCCATGAGCACGAACCGGATGCGGTCGGCGTTCGCCGTGAACTGGCGGATGGCGTCCGCCCCGTTCACCGCCTGAATCACCTCCCAGCCGAGCCGCCGCACCATCAGGGCGGTCACCTCCCGCACCGTCTCCTCGTCGTCCGCCACCAGCACCGTCCGCCGCGGGTCGGGCGGCGGGGTGGAGGCGGTCGGCGGCTTGGTGGTCGGGTCGCGGTGCGTCGGCCTGGCGGCGGAGGCCGGCAGGTACACGGTGAACGTGCTGCCGCGGCCGGCGGTCGAGTCCACCCGAATCACCCCGCCGTGCGCCCGCACGATCCCCTGGGCGGCGGCCAACCCCAGCCCGCGGCCAAGGAACTTGGTGGTGACAAACGGGTCGAAGATGCGGGGCCGCAGGTCCGGCGGGATGCCGCACCCGGTGTCCGCCACCCGCACCCACACGTACCGGCCGGCCGGCAACGAGTCGCCGGTGGCCGGGTCGAGCAGGTCGCGATCGGGCACGTCGCAGGTGCCGGCGGCCACCTCCACCGCTCCCGGCTGGTCGCCGACCGCTTCCGTCGCGTTCCGCACCAGGTTGAGCACCAACTGTTGAACCTGGCCCTCATCCCCGTTCACCGCCGGCAGGTCGTCCGGCAAGTTGCGGGTGAGGGTGACCGTGTGCGGGACGCCCTTCGCCCCCAGGTCGAGGGCGCGGCGGACGGCCGCCGCCACGTCCAGCGGGCGGATCACCAGCTTCCCCTTGCCGGCGTAGGCGAGCAACTGGCGGCTCAGCTCCGCCGCCCGGCCGGCCGACTGGATGGTCCCCTCCAGGTGCCGCCGCACCGCCGGCGGGGTGGCCGGGTCGGCCAGCGCCAGGTCGGCGTTCGACATCACCCCGGCGAGCAGGTTGTTGAAGTCGTGCGCCACCCCGCCGGCGATCGCCCCCAGGCTTTCCAGCTTCTGCGCCTGCACCACCCGCTCCTCCAGCCGCCGCCGGTCGGTCACGTCCAGCCCGACCACCTGGAACTCGCCCCCGTGGTCCCGCCCCTTCCAGTCGATCCACCGCTCCTCCCCGGCGTGGTTGACGAACGGGCCGAGGAAGGCGAGTTCCGCGCCCCCGGCGAAGTACCGGTCGAACAGCTTGCGAACGCCCTCCCGGCTCGGCCCCTGGATCAGGTCGTAGATGGACCGGCCGCACAGATCGTCCCGGCTCATCCCCTTGAACCGGCAGTACGTGTCGTTGATGAAGGTGAGCACGCCGTCGTGGGTGAACCGGGCGATGAGCGCCGGGTTGCCCTCCACGATCGCCCGGTACTCGGCCTCGCGGGTGGCCAGCGCCGCCTCCACCCGGTCCCGCTCGCTGAGCACGGCGGTGACGGTGGCGGTGACCAGGGACGTTATCAGGAAGAACGCCCACAGCTGGAACAGTTGCACGTCCGGCGGGCTGCCGACGAACGGCCCGCCGCCGGCCGCGGTGCCGAACGCCGCGGTCACGCACACCACCACCACCCCGACCGACGCCACCCACCCGCGGAAACCGATGCACGCCCAGGCGAGCAGCAGGAGGGGGACCAGTCCGATCGGTCGCGACACCGCCCCGACCGGGCTGATCGGGGTGAACGCGGCCACCGTCACCCCGCCGATGGCCAGCAGCCAGACCGCCGCGCCGAGCGGTAGGCCGTCCCGCCGCCAGCGGTTCAACTCCGCCCGGAACTTGTACAGTGCGGGAGCCACCACCAGCACCCCGGCCATGTCCCCGGCCCACCAGATGAACACCGCCCGCAGGTACCCCGGCCAGTCCAGCCCGCCGTTCAGGACGAGCCACAGCGGGCCGTTCACAGCCGACACGAGCATCGGCCCGGCCGCGCCGAAGACCGCCAGCTTGACCACGTCCCACCGCCCGGTGTACGGCCCGCGGAACCCGGTCCGCCGGAGGGCCGACGCGGCGGCCAACACCGCCAGGGTGTTCCCGGCGGTGATGCCGATCGACACCCACACGGGAGACAGGGTGAGGTTCACAGCGAACGCCCCGGCCGCCACCCCCGGCCAGTACCGTCGGCCCCAGCAGCAGAGCGCGAACACGGCGATGCCGGTCGGCGGCCACAGCAGGGTGACGTCCCGCCCGACCGTCGGCAGCATCAGCCCGAGTTTGCCGGTGACGAAGTACGCCGCCGCGAGCGCGGCCGCCCACGCCAGGTAGCCGGCCGGGGTGCGGGCCTGCCGAGCCGGGCACGCCCATTCTGCCGGAAGAGTTGCCGTATTCGTCACCGGGGTCCGTCCGGGTTTGGTGTGGCCTGACGCAGCCCACCCGCGTCGCCTGAACCGAACCCTAGCACGCGGAACCACCGGAGGAGAATTGAACCGATTCCTAGCAAATTCAGGCTCTCACAGCCTGCCGACCACCCCCCGGACGAGCGCCCGCAGCTTCGGCTCGGCTGAGGCGGCGGTGTGAAGAATTTCGGGCAGGCTGACCGGCTTCAGGGCGTCCGCCAGGCACATGTCGGTGATTACGCTCAGGCCCAAATTCCGCAGCCCGGCGTGGACCCCGACGATCACCTCCGGCACGGTG
Organism: Gemmataceae bacterium; assembly: GCA_947474875.1. Lineage (GTDB taxonomy): Bacteria > Planctomycetota > Planctomycetia > Gemmatales > Gemmataceae > JALHQU01. Next base: position 4,224 of record CANJKY010000148.1, on the reverse strand, counting down.
GACATGCCCACCACGTCCGCCCCGATCGCCCGCAGGAACCGGTACTCGGCCCGCGTCTCCAGGTTCGGCCCGGCCACCGCCACGAACACCCCTTGTTGCACCGCCAGCTTCTGCTCGGTCGCCACCGCCTTCGCCAGCGTCAGCAGGTCGCGGTCGTAGGCATAGCACATGTCCGGGAACCGCACCCCGAGCCGGTCGTCGTTCGGCCCGATGAGCGGGTTCGCCCCGAGCAGGTTAATGTGATCCTCGATGAGCATCACGTCGCCGGACTGGTACTGCGGGTTCATCCCGCCACAGGCGTTCGTCACGATCAGCACCTCGCACCCGAGCGCCTTCATCACCCGCACCGGGAACGTCACCTGCTGGGCGGTGTACCCTTCGTACAGGTGGAACCGCCCCTCCATCGCCACCACCGCCTTGCCGGCCAGCGTGCCGCACACCAGTTGCCCCTTATGCGACGGCGCCGTGGACCGGGGGAAGTGCGGGATGTCCTCGTACCGGATGTCGGTGCGGTCGGCGATCTCCTCGGCGAATCCGCCTAGCCCGGTGCCCAGTACGATGCCCACCTTCGGCGGACCGCCCCAGCGGGCGCGGACGGCGGCGGCGGCTTCCTGGATGTGGTCGTACAGGGCGGTCATGGGGTGTGCCGTTGACGGGGTGGGCCGGGTCGGGATAACGTTCAGTTCTGAACCCCTCTCCCCGTTGGGGAGAGGTGAAAGGCAGGTGCCATCTTATGGGTAGGCGGTTACGGCTGTGGCCGTCGGCGGAGGAACTGAGGCGGATGGCCCGCCACCCGTCCGCCTACGCCCCGACCGCCACCGAGGTGCTCACCCCCGACCCGGTTCCACCGCCGGCCGTGCTCATGTCCGCCGCCGAGCGGCGGCTGATGGACGCCATCCTCGCCGATCCGGACGCGGACGCGCCCCGTCTGCGGTACGCCGACTGGGCAGAGGCGACCGACCCGGAGCGAGCGGTGTTCATCCGAAATGCCGTTCTTCGCCGCGACCAGGGGGAGCGCGAACCCGCTCCCCCTGGTCGCAGCGAAGAACGGTGGGCCAGCGTGTTCGCCTCCTACGGTGCCCGCGACGTTGTTTTCCGCCGCGGGTTCGCCGAAGCCATGTCGCTCAGCGGCCGCTGCTTCGTCAGCCTGTCCGATGGTCTGTTCGCCGCCACACCGCTGCGGGAGGTGCGGCTGATCGCCGTCAACTTCCTGATGGCCGAGCTGGTCCGCTGCCCGAACCTGGCGAAGCTGCGGGTGCTGAACCTACGAGGGAACCGCATCAGCGACGCCGGGGCGGCGCTGCTGGTCGGGTGCGAACACCTGCCGAATCTCACCCGCCTGGACGTGACTGACAACGGGCTGACACCGGCCGGGGAGGAGGCTCTCGTAAAATCGTTCGGCCCCCGCGTCCTGCTGCGATAGACGGGCCGCCGCAAAGACGGCACAATACCCCCCATTCCACCCCGAGCGGGCATCATGGCGGTCAACCTCCCACCCCAGTACCACGACGCCGACGCCCGGTACAAGAAGGCGACGACCGCCACCGATAAGCTGGCCGCGCTCCGTGAGATGTGGGTGATCCTGCCCAAGCACAAAGCGAGCGAAAAGGTCCAGATGCTGCTGAAGACGAAGATCAGCGAGCTGACGGACCAGATCGAGCAGGAGAAGAGCGGGCCGAAGAAGACCGCCCCGGGCACGTTCAAAATCCCGCGGCAGGGGGCCGGCACGGTGGTGTTCCTCGGCCCGCCGAACGCCGGCAAGTCGATGCTGCTGTCGAAACTGACGAAAGCCAAGCCGGAGGTGGCGGCGTACCCGTTCACCACCCGCGAGCCGATCCCCGGCATGATGGACTTCGAGAACGTGCGGGTGCAACTCATCGACCTGCCGCCGGTCACCGCCGACCACTACGACACGTTCGTCACGGACATCACCCGCGGGGCGGACGCGGCGGTGCTGTTCCTGGATTTGGCGAATGACGACGGCCCGGCCGAGACGCAGGCCGTTCTCGACCGGCTGAAGCTCGCCCGGCGGGAGCTGACGAAGGAACTGCCGGCAGAAGACGACCCGGCGACGTACTCCCTCCGCACCATCATGGCCGCCACCAAAAGCGACGACGAGGCGGCGGACATCCGGCTGGAGATGGCGGCGGAGTGGCTGGGCGACCGGTTCCCGCTGGTCGTGGTATCGGCCGAGACCGGGGCCGGGCTGGACGACCTGCGGAAGGCGATCTTCGACAGCCTGCGGGTGATGCGGGTGCAGACCAAGCAGCCCGGCAAACCGGTGGACCCGACCGGCCCGCCGTTCACCTGCCCGGTCGGCAGCACGGTGGCCGAGTTCGCCGGGTGCGTGCACAGCGACTTCGAGGAGAAGGTGAAGTCGGCGCGGGTGTGGGGTACCGGGGTGACGGACGGGCAGACGGTCAGCCGCGACCACGTGCTGCACGAAAACGACGTGGTCGAGTTGCACGTGTAGCCCCGATCCGACAAGATGAGCACCATGCCGACCACCCCGACCCCCGATCCGCTGCCGCCGGCCGACCAGCCGAAGTACCTGGTCCGGCACGGGGCCATGCGGTTCGTCGGCGAGTTCACAGCCCCGCCGGGGGCGGCCCCCGGACGGCGGGTGCCGGTGGTCGTCCGCACCGACCGCGGCACCGAACACGGCGAGGTGCTGTGTCCCGCCACCCCGCAAGCGGTGGCGAACATCCCGGACCCGACCCGCGGGCAGATCCTGCGGGCGGCGTCGACCGACGACCGGCGGAAGATTGCCGACCTGGCTGGGGTGCAGGAGCGGGAGTACGAGGCCGGCGTCCGGCTGATCGCCCAGCACCGGCTGCCGATGCAGATCGTGGACGTGGAGCACCTGTTCGGCGGCGAGCGGATCGTGTTCTACTTTCTGGCCGAGCACCGGGTGGACTTCCGCGAGTTGGTGAAGAGCATGGCTCGCGAGTTCCACACCCGCATCGAGCTGCGACAGATCGGGGTGCGGGACGAGGCCAAGCTGAAGGCGGACTACGGCGACTGCGGGCGGCCGGTGTGCTGCAACACGTTCATGGTGGTGATGCCGCCGGTGTCCATGCGGATGGCTAAGCTGCAGAAGTCCACCCTGGACCCGACCAAGATCTCCGGCCGGTGCGGGCGGCTGAAGTGCTGCCTGCGGTTCGAGCAGGACGTGTACGAGGCGCACCAGGCGGAGATGCCGCCGGTCGGGTCGCGGGTGCTCACCCGCGACGGGCAGGGGCGGGTACTCGCCCACGAGGTGCTCGCCCGCCGCCTGTTAGTCGAGTTCGAAGACGGCCGCCGCCTGCCGGTCCCGGCCGGTGACGTGCTGACGAAGCTGTAGAACGGAGTGCCACCCGTGGATCACGACCTGTACCGAATCGTCCGCGACGACCCCCGCTACCCGGTGGAGGCGTACGAGTTCATGTGCGAGGCGGTGACGTACACCCAGCAGATGCTCGGCCGCGAGCCGCAGGAGGAGGACGACCCGGACACCGACTACCACGTCGGCGGGGAGGAACTGGTCCGCGGGGCGTGCGAGCTGGCCGTACACGAGTTCGGCATGATGGCCGCGGTGGTGTTCCGCCAGTGGAACGTCCGCCGCACCGACGACCTGGGCGAGATCGTGTTCAACCTGATCCGGGCGGAGAAACTGAGCCAGTCCGACCGGGACGATCCGGCCGACTTCCGCGACCTGTTCGACCTGGACAAGGCGCTGGCCGACGGGTTCGAGTTGTCCGCCGGCAAGGCGCCGGGGAAAGGGGAATGATGACCTTCGCCCGTGTGCGGTTCGCCGCCGCCCTGGCCGTGTTCGCCGGCTGGCTGGCGTACCTCGGGTACGCCGTCTGGTTCAACACCTACCACAAGCCGGACCTGGTATCCCGCGCCCAGCTCACCGAGGCGGTGGTGCTGGTCGTGGCCGACGTGACCGCCGACGCCCAGGGCAACCCGAACCCCGAGGTGACGGTGGCCGCCCTGCTGTCGAAGGGTGGGCCGAAGCCCGGCGAGAGCGTCCACGTCACCCGCCTGCCGGCCGCCCAGCCGCCCGGCCAGCCGTTCCCTGGCCCCGGCCAGTACCTCATCCCGCTGGTGCCGGACGGGGCCGACCTGACCCGGTTCAAGGTGGCCGGCCTGCCTCGCTCGCCTGGGTACACCGCCGTCGACCCCATCCGCCCGGTCATCTACCCGTGGAACGACGCGGTGCAGAAGCAACTCCGTAAGCTC
>CANJKY010000147.1 GCA_947474875.1 Gemmataceae bacterium | reverse complement strand
GTTGTCGTCCGTCGCCGCGATCAGCATGGCCAGCCGGAGCAGCAGCGACTCGACCGACACCTTCTGCGCCCGCTTGTCGGACGTGGCCACGATGACCGTCGGCCGCTTGGCGGTGTTCGGGTCGGCGGCCAGTTGCGGCAGCAGGTCCGCCAGCAGCGGGTTGACGATGTGGTGGTCGATGACGATCAGGTCGAAGTCGGACGACCGGCTGACCCGGCGGATCAGGTCCTTGCCGGTGGCGAACCGCTCGGCCGCGTACCCGAGGGTGCGGAAGGTGGCGGCCAGCCGCTCCCCGCGGGCGGCGTCCGGGTCGGCGATGATCGCCCGCCCGACCTGGCCGGCGGCCCCGCCGTCGGCATCTGCTGCCACCGCCCGCTTCAGCACGTCCACGATCCGCGGGCGGGAGTCGGCCGACTCCCCGCCGGGCGAGCGGAGGATGGCGGTGGCCGCCGCGAACTGGACGCGGAAGTCGTCGTAAGACAGGGCGCGGGAGTACAGGCTCGGTCGGCCGGGGGTGTCAGGCTGACTGCGGTACGCCATCGCCCGCAACACCCCGACGAGCAGGGCGGTCCGCCGCTCCCGCAGGCCGGTTTCCAGCAGCTGGGTGAGCAGGGCCGGCGGGGCGGACGAGAGCAGGATGGCCGCAGCAGGCTCGGCCTTGGCCAACTCGCCGAACCGCACCCGCGTCACCGCCCGCTCGGCCACCGTCGCCACGAACGCCGCCTGGGCGGCGTCCGACTCGGGGTTCACTTCCACCGCCCACTTCAGCCGCCGCAGGGCGAAATACTCTTCCGCGTCGGACACTGACACCGGGTCCGCCTTCACCGTGTTCTTGGCCGCGTCCCACACCCACACCCGCACCTTGTTTGAGGCCGGGTCGAGGGTTGCGAACTTGGCCGTGTGGCGGGTGAACGGGTCGGCCGAGCGGACTAGCTCCACGTCCGCCGGGGTCCGCGCCCCGGCCTCGCCCCGCAGGGCGACCAACAGCCCGGTGGCCGCCGCCCGTAGTGTGGGCGTCTTGCTGGTCGAGTAGTACCACAGGTGCGGGGTGAAGTCGGTGTCCGCCTGGTCCACCAGCCGGGGCACGTCCGGCCGGCGGGCGATCGCCTGGAGAAACGCCGCCCGGGCGTCGTCTGCCAGCCCGTCCAGGGCGGCGAGCAGCGGCGGGACGGTGGTCGCCGGCAGCCGCGGGACGGCGGTCAGGATGCCGGACTTCAGATCGGTGTCGCTGGTGCCGCGGTACTCGGCCACCAGCACCGCTGCGGCGGCCTCCCCGGCCAGCTTCAGCTGGTCGACGGCGAACTCCCGCTCGGCAGTCGACCGGCCCAGGTTGCGGACGTACTTGGTGATCCGCTCCGGGTCCTGGAACAGCCGCCGGCTGGCCTCCACCGATTTGAGGATCAGGTCGTCGACCAGTTTCTTCGCCTCGGCGTCGGCGGTCGGGTTGTCGTCCCACTTGTACACCCGCTTCAGCCGCAGGAACGTGTCCCCGCCGAACTTCCGCTCCACCTCCAGGAAGTCGGCGTCGGTCGGGTTGGCGTCGCGGAACGCCTTCAACTGCTCGACCGCCAGGTCGAACTTGCCGGACTCGATCAGGGTCCGGGCGGACGCGTACAAGTCCACCGGCTTTTTGGCCGCCGGCTCCTGGGCGGGGGCGGCGGTGCCCAGAAGCACGCAGGCGAGTAAGGACGCGGCGACGCTTCTCACGGGGTGCATCCTCTGGCGGCGGAGCGAACGGGCGGTAGAACGGCCGACCGCCCGCCGGAACGGGCGGTCGGCGCTGGATTTCATTGTGCGCCCGCTGTTTCGGTTAAGCAATCCTCTTCGCACGCCACCAGGTCGGCGTGCGTCTCGCGGCGTCGGATCAGGCGGTGTGTACCGCCTGTGACGAGAACCTCGGCCGCCCGGCAGCGGGCGTTGTAGTTGCTGGCCATGCTCATGGCGTACGCGCCGGCGCTGAACACCGCCAGCAGGTCGCCCCGCTTCACCGGCGGCAGCGGCCGCCCCTTGGCCAGGAAGTCGCCGGACTCGCACACCGGGCCGACCACATCCTGCCGGGTGGTCCCGGGGATGTCCGCCTCGTAGTCGTCCGGCCGCACCGGCACGTCCGGCCCCGGCGTCACCGGCCAGATGCGGTGGAAGCTGTCGTACAGGGTGGGGCGGATCAGGTCGTTCATGGCCGCGTCCTGGATGACGTACCGCTTGCCGCCCGTCTCCTTGTTGAACAGCACCCGGCTGACCAGGATGCCGGCGTTGCCGACGATGAACCGCCCCGGCTCCAGCACCAGTTGGCAGCCCGTTTCCTTCACCGCCGGCAGGATGACGTCGGCGAACGCCTGCGCCGGCAGCGCCTCCTGCTTGCGGTAGTGGATGCCGAACCCGCCGCCCATGTTCAGCACGCTCACCGGGTGCCCCTGCTTCCGCAGGGCGGCGATCAGTTGCACCGCCTTCTCGCACCCCAACTGGTACGGCTCGGCCTTCAGGATGGGCGACCCCAGGTGCATGTGCAGCCCGGCCACGGTCAAGCCGGGGTGGTCCACCACCCGCGCCGCCACCTCCAGCACCGTCTCGATGTCCAGGCCGAACTTGACGCCCTTCACGGACGTGTCGGTTTTGACGTGCGTCTTCGGCGGCAGGTCCGGGTTCACCCGCAGGGCGACCGCCGCCTTGCGGCCCATCCGCCGGGCCACCGCCCCGATGGCGTGCAGTTCCTCCTCGCTCTCCACGTCGAACAGGTACACGTCGTTCTTCAGCGCGTACTCGATCTCGGCGTCCGTCTTGCCCACGCCGGCGAACACGATCTTGGCGCCCTTCGGCCCGGCCCGCAGCGCCTTGTAGAACTCGCCCCCGCTGGTCACGTCGAACCCGGCCCCGTGCTCGCCCATCAGCCGGGCGATGCTCACGTTCCCGTTCGCCTTGATGCTGTAGCAGATGACCGGGTTCGCCGGGGCGAACGCCGTCTGGATCTCGCGCAGGTGGCGGAGCAGGGTGGCGGTGCTGTACACGTACACCGGGGTGCCGTACTTCTCGGCGATCTCCGGGACGGGCACGTCCTCGCAGTACAGGGTGCGGTCGCGGTACTCGAAGTGGTCCATGACGGTGTGGGTTCCGGCGGGAGCGGGTACGAAGAACTCCGGTCATCATAGCCGTTCCACCCCCGCCGTCCGGTGCCAGCGGCCGGCCGCCGGCGCTTCCGTTCGGCAACACGTCGTCGCCCCGGCGGAAGGTTCGGCTGTCGCCCGCCGCGGCGGCCTGGCCATGCCAGGGTTCCGGCCGGTTTTCCCATCACCCCCGCCGGGCGTGAGCTAAACACTGGGTGTTCGGACGACCCCGCCGGCCGCGCGCCCCTCTCCCCGCGCCCCCGTTCCCGCCGCAGTCCGTCTGCCGACCCCACACGCCCGCCGCCGGCTTGCCCGGCCGGCGGCCCGTTCCCACACGCCGGAGACTGAACGTGCGACAGGTGTGCATCCTGGTGGCCGCCGTGACGGCCGCCCTCGCCCTCGGGTGCGGCTCGGAGGAACAGCATGCGGTGTTCCAGGTGGCGGAGATGACGACCGTGTCGGTGAAGGTGACGCGGGGCGGGCAGCCGCTGGCGGCCGGCAAGGCCCCGCCGAAGATGGCGCTCCAGGACGCCGCCGGCAGCCGGTACGAGTTGGTGTACAAGGGCAGGGGGGTGTACGAGACCATGGGGGGCATCCCGGTCGGCACGTACACCGCCATCCTGGAACAGGGCGGCACCGCCGGGACCCGGCCGGAGCGGGCGCGGCTGCCGCTGGCGCCCGAGCGGATCGAGGTGAAGTCGGGGGGTCAGCCGATCGCGGTGGCCGTGAAGTGACAGCGGGCGGGGCGACCGGGTCAGGCGGCGATGACCCGGTAGTCGTGCCCGCCGTGCAGCAGCATGACCGCCCGCTTCGGTTTGTCGACGATCACCGCGAAGTGCCCGAGTATGTCCCGCCCGAGGACGCTCAGGTCGAGGGCGATCGGGTCGGCGAACGCGAGGAACGGGCCGTTCAGAGCCACGAACTCGCCGTCCGACTTACGGAACTTGAGCGGCTGATCGACGCGGACTGCACGGCTGGTGCCGCCGACGCCGGCCAGCACCTCGTCGGACGGCTCACACTCCGTCTCCAGTTTCATCAGGTCGCTGTAAGTGAGGACGGTCCGCTCCGCTCCGGTGTCGAGGAGGAAGTCCAGTTCCAGTTGGCGGCCGTCGGGCAGATCCACGAAGATTGGCACGATCGGCAACAAGGTGCCGTCGGTGTGGTGAATCCATTCGCCGGGGACGATCATACCTGCCTCGACTGGCCGGGGCGCGGGATGTACCGGAAGTAGTGTGCTCCGGGCAGTTCCGGGTGGGCCGCCTTCGCGCGGGCGAGCACCTCCTTCGCGTCCGGCCCGGCGAACAACTCGCCGTCGGCCACGCACACGAACTGCCCGGGATATTTCGCGAACAGCTCCAGCGCACGCTCCTCGAACCAGTGGGCGTTCCTCCTGTGCTCCTCGTGAACGCGATCCCACACCGCTCGCATCTCGGGCGGGATCGGCTCGATCGTCAGCTCCGCCAACTCCGGCCGCTTCGAGCCACCCACCACACGGATCATGGCATCCCCTCCCGGGCGTTCACCCCATCATACCACGGTCAGTCCCGCAGCTTGAAGCTGACGTGCTTCGTCTCCAGGTATGCTTCCAGCCCCTCGCGGCTCAGCTCGCGGCCCAGCCCGCTCTCCTTCATCCCGCCGAACGGGCACTGCACCGCCACCGGCACCGGGTCGTTGATGCCGATCATCCCGGCTTCCAGCCCCTCGGCCATGCGGAACGCCACCGTGATGTCGTTGGTGAACACGTAGGCGGCTAAGCCATACGGGGTGTTGTTCGCCGCCGCGATCACGTCGTCGATCTTCGAGAAGTCGAGGATCGGCATGACCGGGGCGAACGGCTCCTCGGTCATCACCCGCGCGTCGCCGCTCAGCCCCTTCAGGATGGTCGGCTCGAAGAAGTACCCCTTCTCGAACTTGCCACTCCGCTTGCCGCCGGTCAGCACCGCCGCCCCTTTCCCCTTGGCGTCGTCGATCAGCCCGACGGTGTTGTCCATCGCCTTCTTCTCGAACATCGGCCCGATCTGCGTGCCGGCGTCCAGCCCGTTGCCCAGCTTGAGCGACTGCGCCTCGGCCACCGCCACGTCGGTGAACTTCTTCTCGATGTCCTTGTGGACGAAGAACCGGCTGGGCGAGATGCACACTTGCCCGTTGTTGCGGAACTTGCCGATGACGGCCGCCTTCGCCACCACCTCCGGGTCGGCGTCCGAGAACACGATGAACGGGGCGTGCCCGCCGAGTTCCAGCGACAGCCGCTTGACACTATCCGCCGCCTGCCGCATCAGGTGCTTGCCCACCGGGGTCGAACCCGTGAAGCTCACCTTCTTCACCGCCGGGTTGGACATGAACTCGTCGCCGATCTCGCTGGCCGGGCCGACGACCGCGTTCGCGCACCCCGCCGGCAGCCCGGCATCATGTAAGCACTGGATGACGTTCAGCAGCGACAGCGGGGTCTGGCTGGCCGGCTTAGCCACCACCGTACACCCGGCGGCCAGCGCCGGCGCGATCTTGCGGCACAGCAGGCTCATGGGGAAGTTCCACGGCCCGATGGCGGCCGTCACCCCGACCGGGTGTTTGACGGTCAGGTGCCGCTTGCCCGGCACGCTGTTCGGGATGACGCTCCCGTACACCCGCTTGCCCTCCTCGGCGAACCACTCGAACGTGTCCGCCGACTGCAGCACCTCCAGCTTCGCCTCGCCCACCGGCTTGCCCTGCTCCATGGTCATGTCTTTGGCGAACTGGTCGGCCCGCTCGCGGATCAGGTCGGCCGTCTTCTTCAGGATCTTGGCCCGGTCGTAGGCGGTCAGCTTCATCCACGCCGGCATGGCGGCGGCGGCGGCGGCGATCGCCTTCTTCGCGTCCTCCCGCCCGCCCTGGCTCACCTCGACGAACCCCTCCTCGGTGGCCGGGTTGATGACCGGGATCCGCTTGCCGGACGCGGAGTCGGTGAACGTGCCGTTGATGTAAAGCTGACGAGACGCCATGACGCGGAACTCCGGGTGCGGGTCGGGTGGGGGTGTTTTACAGATACGAGCCGCGACCGCGAGGGCGGGGTTGGGTTGGTGTCCCGGCTTCAGCCGGTCTTCGGTGGTGAACCGCAGGCGTCAGCTGCAGGTCGGGTGAACCGCGGGCGTCAGCCCGTCGGGTGTGATCCCACCCAGGCGGCTCACGCCGCCGGTTCACCGGGATGTGAACCACCCTTTTTTCGCCCGCCCGACCTCGCGGAACAGCACCCCTTCGCGGCGGAACTGCGCCCACGCCGCCAGCAGCGCCAGCCCGACGTACACCGCCTGGGCCCCCAGCACAGGCGCGAAGTACCCCCACGGGATCGGGTCGCCGCTGACGGACAACAGCTTCTGCTGCAACAGCATCGACCCGGTGACGGGCACGATCGCCGTGAACGGCGTAAGCTCAGTGCTCGGGATCATGCTCCAGAACGCCAGCGGCATGGCCACCAGCATGAGCGGCACGATATAGTACTGCCCCTCTTTGGTGCTGCGGGCGAACACCCCGAGGGCGATGCCGACGGCGCTGAACAGCATGGCGATCGGCACCCCGAGCACCACGCACCCGGCCATGCCCGGCAGGTTGACGATCGGCTGGCCGACGAACGCCTGCCCGACCAGCGCCGCCCCGGTCAGGCACACCACGTTCCACAGCACCGAGCTGAACCCGAAGAACGTGACCGCCACGAATTTGCCGAGCACGATCTCGCTCCGCTCGGCCGGGGAGATGAGCAGCGTCTCCATCGTGCCGCGTTCCTTCTCCCCGGCGGTCAGGTCCACCGCCGGCTGGATGGCCCCGGCCACCACCCACAGCACCAGTAGCAGCGGGAAGATGCGGGCGAGCGAGTCCCGCAGCCCCTCGGCCGCCCGCTCGTCCGGCGGCTTCTTCGACCGGTCGTCGACGGTCACGATCTGGTCGTAGTCGGCCGGCTTGCCGTCGCGTTTGAACCGCACCCCTTTCGCCCGCTTCTCCCACTCGCCGATGATGTCGGCCAGCCGCCGCACCGCCACCCGCGATTTGTCGTCTCCGTCGCGGCTGAGGAGGGTGAGCTTCGGCCGCTTGCCCGCCTCCAGGTCGGCGGCGAACCCCGGCGGGACGACCAGCACCGCTTGCACCTTGCGGGCCTTGAGCGCCTCCTGCGGGTCGCCGTCCAGCCGCACCACCACCGGCGGCTTGCCCTTCTTCTGCACCTCCACTTCCGGGGTGTCGTCCTTCTTGGTTGTGAGCAGGTCGGGGTTGAACCCGTCATCGACGAGCAACGGCGGGAACGGCACGGCGGCCGGGGGCATGTCCGCGTCGGTCGCGTTCACCACCCCGATGACCGGCGGCTTGCCGATCAGCTCGGACGCGAACAGGTAGGCGGTCAGGCCGAACAGCGGGTACAGGATCAGCGGGGCGAGGAACACGAGCGACACCGTCCGCCGGTCGCGGAGCAGGTCGGCCGTTTCCTTGCGGCTGATGAGCGAGACGACGGACAGGCGCATGCCGATGTGATACGGGCGGGGCTGTCTTTGGTTAGCCGCGACCCAACGGGGAGCGCGTTCCCAGCGCGCTCCC
>CANJKY010000146.1 GCA_947474875.1 Gemmataceae bacterium | reverse complement strand
GTTGTCTCGCCGCTGCTCGCCGTCCGTCACCACGTCCACGCCGGCCCGTTCCTGGGCGGCGACGGCCAGCCGCACAGCGTCGTCCGCGTCCCGGTGGAACTGCTCGTCAGACAACCGGCCGCTCAGCTGTTCGTGGATCGCCCGTAACAGCCACCCCGGCCGCGGCCAACTGCCGACGCCCATCACCGCGAAGGGGGGAATGGAGATTGAAGATTGAAGATCTTGGAATGTAGGCACCGCAGGCGAGGCGGTGTTTTCATTCTTCAATCGGAAATCACCAATCTTCATTTCCACGCCGCGCTTCCGCACCAAATAACTCCGCACCCCGCCTTTCCGAACCGCCGACACCAGGTCGTTCCCGGTCAGCCGGCACCACGCCGGCAGTTCCACCTCGACGGTGGAGTCGGTGGATTTCACTTCCAGCAGTTGCCCGGCGTCGAGCGGGTCGATGTGCTTGCGGATGAGCAACAGCAGGCCGTTGCCGCAGTCGAGATCCCCGCCGTCGAAGCTGGCGTGCGGGGGGAACGGGTGTTCGGCGGTCCAGTCGGTCATGGTCAGTACGACACGCTCGGGCAGGCCTCGCCCATGAACTCCACCAGCTTCGCCCCGCCGACTATCACCGCGCCGGGCACCAGTGACGCCTCGTCCAGCTTCCGCCGCTTGAAACACGGCGAGCACACGTAGATTTTCCCGCCGGCCGACGCGAAGTTGGTCATCAGTTGCTTGAGCGGGGCGAACCCCTCCTCGGCGATGTCGTCGGCGTACCCCGGCACCGCCAGTCGCACCCCTTCGGTGCTCAGAAACACCACCGTTTCCTTGTCCGACGCGACCGCCGCGTTGGCCACCACGAACGCCACCGTCGCCTTATCCGGGTCGTTCTTGGCACAGGTCAGGCTGACGGTGAACTTGCCGGGCATGGGTCAGTTTCCTCTTCGCCGGATGGTGTAGTGCGGGTGGTCGGCGGCCAGCAGCGTGTGGCCGGTCAGCCGGCACCACGCCGGGATGTCTTCGGGTGCGGCGGGGTCGGTGGCGGTCACCCGAATGACGCCCCCCGCCGGCAGGTTATTCATCCGCCCGCGTAACGCCATCACGAGTTCGCCGCACCCCATGTCGCCGGCGTCCCAGGTGGCGGCGATGTCCGGCGAGCCGGGAGCGGGAGCGACCGGTAGGGTGGTAGACTCCGGCACCCCGCACTCCCGGCTCGCCGGTTCGGTGGCCCCGTCCATCCCCTCGGCCGCCCGCCACGCCCGCAGGTAGCACTCCCGGCGGTGGACGTACTCGACCAGTTGCTCTCCCAGTTCATCCCGATCCCGCCCAAGCCGTGTGGCCAGGCAGGGCAGGCACCGCGGGGCATCCTTGAACCCGAGTGCGACACTGAACACCGCCTCGCGGGCTGAGTAATTCGTTCGACAGTCGGTGCAACCTCCGCCGGTCAATCGGTGCAGCTCGCGGAGTGGCAGCGAGTCGTCCTCGTCCGGCTCATCGGTCGGGTCCGTCATACCCTTCATGCTACCCGCTCCGGCCTGCCCTGTCCGCGGTTCGTGTACTACTCTTGCCGCGACCGAATTTTGCTCCCCTTGCCGAGGTGCCCCGTGCCCGCCTGGTGCCGCCGCCTGATCCGCCCCGAGGCGGGGTTCTTCCTCCTCTGCTGGCTCGGGCTGATGTGTGCGTTCCAGGCGCGGGCGTTCAACGACCCCGGTGCCCTGTGGCACGTCCGGGTCGGCGAGCTCATCCTCGACCACGGGTTCATGACCACCGACCCGTTCACCTACACGTTCGCCGGCCGCACCTGGATCCCCCAGCAGTGGGGCGGGGAAGTGCTGATGGCCCTGGCCCACCGGGCGGCCGGGCTGGACGCCATGCTGCTCGGGTTCGCGACCGGGGTGGCTGGGCTGTTCACCTGGATCTTCTCCCGCACCGTGCGGAACGGCGTCCACCCGGCGCTGGCAGGGCTGTTCGTCGGCGGGGCGGGGGTGGTGGCGGCGTTCCACTTCTACGCCCGCCCGCACATGTTCACCATCGTCGGCATGGCCGTCACCGCGGCGGCCATCGTGGACTACGAGCGGGGCCGGGCGTCGGCATGGCGGCTGTGGTGGCTGATCCCGTTCAACGTGCTGTGGACGAACATCCACGGCGGGGTGCTCGGCGGGGTGTTGACGCTGGGGATGGCGGTGGCCGGGTGGGGAATTCTGTTCCTCCTCAAGCCCAGGGACGGCCGTCCCTGGGCTTTGCACACCCCCATCACCTCCTGGCGCTCCGCATTCCTCCTCGTCGCCGTCGTGGCCGCGTGCGGGCTGACCCCGTTCGTCAACCCGTTCGGCATGGAGATGCTCCGCACGTGGCAGAAGATCGTCGGGTCGGACGCGATGAAGGAACTGGTCAGCGAGCACCAGCCGTTGTCGTTGTCGCTGACGCCGGGGCGGGTGGTGGTCGGGTTCGCGGCGTTCTACCTGTTCGCCCTGCTCGGCACCCTGCCGAAGTGGCCGCGGGTGTCGTGGCTGCTGCCGCTGGTGTGGTTCGCCCTGAGTCTGAAGGGCATTCGCCAGGGGCCGCTGTTCGTGGTGGTCGGCGCGATAATGCTCGCTGACCTGTGGCCGCACACCGTCTGGCACCGGCTGCTGAAGAAGCACGGAGACAGCCTGGCGCGCGATCCTGAGACATCGCCGCGGAGTTGGGGCTGGGCGGCTGTCGCCGCCGCGTTCACGCTGGTGGTGTTCGCCGTCCAACTGACCGGCATTACCGCCCCAGTGGTCGGCCGCGGGTGGGCGAAGCTCAGTCCACAGTACGTGCCGGTCGAGTTGGCCGACGACCTCCGCACCGCCACCGCCGGACGCCGGCTGTTTAACGACGCCAACCTGGGCGGGTTCGTCATCTACCACGCGCCCGGGGTGCCGGTGTTCATGGACGACCGGTTCGAACTGTACGGCGACCCGTGGATCCGCGAGTATGTGGCGGTGGTGTACGACCACCCGGAGCGGTTCGACGGGTGGACCGACGAGTACAAGTTCGACCTGGCGCTGGTGGCGAATCTGCCGGGCGACGATCGGTTGCCGCTGGAAAAATACCTGTCCGAATCCCCGCGGTGGGTGGTACTCTCTCGGTGCGAGCGGGGCGTGCTGTTCCGCCGGTGCCACGGACGAAAAGAACACCGGCGGGCCGCCGGTGCCACGAACGAACCACCCCGCACATCCACCACATGCCCACCCCGCTCCGCTTCCTGTGCGTCGCCAGCTATTTCAAGGGCAACCCGTTCATGGAGCGCCTGCACGCCGAGGGGTGTGAGGTGTACCTGCTGACAATCGAGGAGAAGCTGACCGAGCCGTGGGCGAGGCACGCCCTGACCGACGTGTACGCGGTGAAGAGCTTCCACGACCGCCGCGGGCTGGCGAACGCCGTGGCGTACCTGTTCCGCGGAAAGAAGTTCGACCGCATCGTCGCCCTGGACGACTTCGACATCGAGGTGGGGGCGTTCCTGCGGGAGCACTTCCGCATGACCGACACCGGGCACGGGGACTCGACCGCCCGGCTGTTCCGCGACAAGCTGGCGATGCGGGTGAGGGCCCGCGAGATCGGCGTCCGCATCCCCGACTTCTGCCCCATCTTCAACTACGACGACGTGCGGGCGTTCCTGGCTCGCGTGCCCGGCCCGTGGCTGGTGAAGCCGCGGAGCGAGGCGTCCGCCGCCGGCATCCGCAAGGTGCAGACGGCCGACGACGTGTGGCGGCGGATCGACGAGCTGGGCGACGAGCAGTCGTTCTACCTGATCGAGCAGATGGTGCCCGGCGACCTGTTCCACGTCGACTCGCTGTGCCGGAACGGGTCGGTCATCTTCGCCGAGGTGAACGCCTACCACACCCCGCTGCTCGACGTGTACCAGGGCGGCGGGGTGTACGCCACCCGCACCCACCCGCGGACCTCGCCGGACGTGGCGGAGCTGCGGCGGATCAACAAGCACCTGCTGGAGGGGTTCGGGCTGGGCTGGGGGGCGTCGCACACCGAGTTCATGAAGGCGAAGGCGGACGGGCAGTTCTACTTCATCGAGACGAGCGCGCGGGTGGGCGGGGCGAACACCGCCGACATGGTGGAGGTCGCCACCGGGGTGAACCTGTGGGGGGAGTGGGCGAAGCTCGAAATCTGCCGCACGCACGGCGAGTACAGCCTGCCGCCGCTGAAGCAGCGGTACGGCGGGGTGACGATCTCGCTCAGCCGGTTCGAGCGGCCGGACACCTCTCCGTTCAGCGACCCCGAAATCGTGCAGCGGATCGAACTGAAGAACCACATCGGGTTCGTGCTGGCGGCGGACACGCCAGAGCGGGTGCGGGAGGTGCTGGACGACTACATGCGGCGGATCGCCCGCGACTACCACGCCGCCCTGCCCGCCGCCGACAAGGTGAGCCATTAAATCGCTCCCGCCGAATGCGGGAAGTCCTGCAGCACACTTCGACGGCTGCGACAGGGCCGAGAATGGCGACTCGCAGACGCCCCGGCTCTCCTGTGAGTATGCGCCGGAAAGGAGAGGCCCCCGTGGATGAGCAGCTTGCCCTTTGCCGGAGGTACGGCGTCACGTTATTCCCCACACCGCCGGACCTGACAGCCGGTGTCGCAGCCAACGTCCGTGACGGGGTGGTGCCAGTTAACGGGCTGCGACTTCCCCCAGAGGTGGGGACGACTGGCTGGTTTATCTGGGCGGGTGAAGAGATGTCGGATGCCGATAACTTCTTCCTCGCACTGCACGCCGCCCACCTCCCGGACTGGTGCCCGGAAGTCGTGAAGTTCCTCGGTCTTCCGCCAGGCTGGCGGTTCCTGATCGCTGGTGACTACGAGGATGTGTGGGAAGACCCGTCGTTGTTGGAACGCCGACACTAACAGTGGACCGCCGGAAATACATATGGCGGATCGACGCCGGACTCGACTGACGGTCCAGGGCATCACTTCTTCATTTGGCAGGAGTTATATAGCGGCGGGTCTGTTCCATGGAGCGCGGGCGTCCCGCCCGCATTCCGAACGGACCGCAGGTCCGCGCTCCCCGGATGAGATCGTTCAGTTCCCCGTTTGACGCCGCCGGGTCGGTCGCCCATAATCGGACCAACTCGCTTTCCTACGAGAGACCCGCCTGTGCGCGCCCGCCTCCTGCCGGCTCTCCTCGCCCTTTTCGCCCTCACGTCCTCTCGCGCCGACGACGCCCTCACCCCGGACGTGGTGGACGCGGTCAAGAAGGCGACCGTGTTCGTCCGAGTCGAGATGGACGGGCGGGGCGGGTCCGGGTCCGGGTTCGTCGTGTCCGGCAACGACCAGGCGGTGATGATCGCCACCAACCACCACGTCATCGCCCCCGACCTGCCCGGCCGCCTCGGTAAGCCACCGGTTGTGACGGTGGTGTTCGACAGTGGCACCAAGACCGAGCGGTCATACCCGGCGTCGGTTGTCGCGTCCGACTCGGAACGGGATCTGGCGATACTGCGGGTGACCGGCGCGAAGAGTGTCCCGAAGCCGATCCCGGTGCCCGACACGCTGATGCCGTTCGAGACCATGCCGGTGTACTCGTTCGGGTTCCCGTTCGGGAAGGCGCTGGCGTCGGACAACGGGAACCCGTCGGTGACGGTGGGCAAGGCGTCCGTGTCCAGCCTCCGCAACGGGCCGGACGGCGAACTGGTGACCATCCAGATCGACGGCAACCTGAACCCCGGGAACAGCGGCGGGCCGGTGGTGGACTCGAAGGGCCGACTGGTGGGGGTGGCGGTGGCCACCCTGCGGGACGGGCACGGGATCGGGTTCATCGTACCGGCCGGCGACCTCGGTCAGATGCTCAAGGGGCGGGTCGGGCGGGTGAAGGTGACCACCCAGAAGGGCACCGGCGACAAGGCGACAGCACACATTGAAGCGACGCTGCTCGACCCGACCGGCGGGGTGAAGGCCGTGTCCGCCCGGTACCTGCACGTTCCGGCGAAGGCGAAGCGACCGACCGGCGACTCGCTCGACAAGATGACCGGAACAAAGACGGTGACGCTGAAGGTAGAGCAGGGGGTGGCGGTGGGCGAGGTGCCGGTGCCGGCGGCGGACGGCGAACTGCTGGTGCAGGTGTCCATCGACCAGGGCGGCAAGTGGGCGACGGCGAAGATGCGGTCGTACCTGCTCGCCCCCGGCGGCACGCTCACGGGCAAGCCCCCGGCCGGATGGAAGGAGTACACCCCGCGGGACCAGTCGTTCGTGGTGTGGGTGCCGGAGAAGGCGGCCAGTCAGTCCGACCGCGAGCGGACCCGGTCGGTGGACGGCCGGCCCATCCGGGTGAACACGGTGAGCGGCAAGACGATCGACGGGCTGGGGTATGAGGCTCAGTCCATCCTCATGCCGTTCGTCGGCGGCCGGGCTGACCCGCACGTGCTCCAGGACCTGATCCGCGACGCGGTGGTGGCCGAGGTGGGCGGGCGGGTGACGGACACCAAGGACGTGCAGTTCGGCCCGGTGCCGGGGGTGGAGTTCACCGTCGAGTCCGGGCGGCAGGCGGCACGGGTGCGGCTGTTCGTGATGATGTCGCGGGTGTGCCTGATCCAGGTGAACGGTTCACCGGAGCAGGTGGCCGGGGCCGAGGCCGAGATGATGCTCAACTCGTTCCGCCTGCCGGATCGCGGGGCGGGCAGGCCAGGGGCGGGTGCGATGGAGCCGGTCAGCCCGACGGCGAACGCGCCGACGGTGGTGGGTGGGAACGGTGGTGGGCCGTTCGGCGGGCCGGCGTTCAAAGACCTCGCCCCGGCCGGCGGCCTGCTGGTCGGGGTGGAAGTGGTCATCGGCCGCCCGTACTACGACGAGCTGGTCCGTTCGGTCCGACCCATCTACCGGGTCGGCGAGCGGGAGTCGAAGGGCAAGCAGTTCGGCACCGTCCTCGATTCCCCCCGCACCCTGAAGGCGAAGGCCGGGTACGCGGTCGGCGGCATCACCGCCAAGGCACGGAACGTGTGCGACGGGTTCTCCCTCACGTTCATGAAGGTGGTGAACGGCAAGCTCGACCCGGCCGACAGCTACGAGAGCGAGTGGGTGGGGTGGAACGGGCCGGTGCCGGCGGTGAAGGCGGCCAGCGACGGCACCCCGGTGGTCGGGCTGACTGGGCGGGCGAACGACAAGGACTTGGTCGGCCTCGGGGTGTTGTTCAAAGGGCAGGAAAAAGCCGAGCCGGTGGCCCCGTCGGCGGCGGGCGCGAGCCCCGTGCTCACCGGGGCAGGAGCGAACCTGCGACCGCAGGTGGGCGGGCCGACGATTCTGGGCGGGGCGTTCGACCCGGCGTTCACCGAAACCGCGCCGGACGGCGGCATGCTGGTCGGGCTGGAGATCGGCCTGGCTCCGGCGTTCGGGCGGACCATGACCCGCGCCATCCGGGCCATCTACCGGGTCGGGGACAAGGAGGTGTTCGGCGAGCAGCGGGGCATCCGGCCGAAGAGCGTGGTGGTGTTCAAGGCGGAGGAGGGGTACGCAGTCGGGGCGGTGTCGGTCATGCACGGGCTGGGGTTCGACGGCATCTCGGTCACGTTCATGAAGGTGGTGAACGGCAAACTGGACCCGAAGGACAGCTACGAGAGCGACTACGTGGGCAGCGACGAGAAAAAGCCGCTCACCAAGCTGGGCGGCGACGGCAGCCCGATCCTCGGCATCGTCGGCAAGACGAACG
>CANJKY010000145.1 GCA_947474875.1 Gemmataceae bacterium | reverse complement strand
GCCGGCCGCTCGCCGGATTACTCCTCCGCCTGCGGGGTAGGCAGGAAGAACGAGGTGACGAACGCGATCAGGTACACCGCCCCGCCGATGCCCGCCGCCGCCAGCGCCACCCCCTTCGGCCCACCGCCGAACGCGTCCGCCAGCACCGCGGTGTTCAGCGTGGCTGCCATCGTGCCGATCATCCGCCCGCCGACGTTGGTGGCGAAGCTGCCGCCGGTGCCCCGCAGGTGCAGCGGGAACACCTTCGGCAGGAACTCGCTCAGGTAGCTGAACTGGGCGACCGTCAGCAGCCCGCAGAAGAAGATGGCCACCGCCAGCCATAGGAACTCCCCGGTCACCAGCTGGGTGTACGTGAGCGGGAACAGCAGGATGCCGGGGACGACGAAGATCTGTAGCAGCCGCCGGGCGGGTACGAGGCTGACCAGCACCGCCAGCAGGATCCGGCCGGTCAGCCCGCCCAACTCCTGCCACAACTGGATGCTGCTCTTCCGCTGCTCCTGGGCCTCCCGCGCTTCCTTCAGCTTCGGCGCCGCCTGCCCTTGCAGTTCCTTCTGCCTGGCCGTCGCCGCCTTCTTCGCTTCCTCATCCGTCGCCTCGGCCGCCTTCTTTTCCTCCGCCTTCGCCTGGGCCATCAGCTTCTGCCCCTCGGCCCGCGGCTCGGCGATCTCGGCCCGCGCCAGGATCACCTGCGCCGGCGTCACCTGGAGCGCGCCGAACGCCGCCGCGTACCCGCACGCCGACAAGATGGTGGTGACGATGGTCGTCCGCCGCAGGGCCGGGGCGAACAGCTCGCCGAAGCTCGGCCGCTTGAGCGTGCCCGCCCGCTTCTTCTCCGCCCACACCCGCGACTCGGGCACGAACGGCATGAGCAGCAGGATGAGCGCGCCGGGCACCAGCCCGCTGATGAGCGTGTACCGCCACGGGGCGTGGGCGGACGGCCCCTCGGCCGTCGGGATGGCCGGGAAGCTCGCCGCCTGACTGACGATCCACTTGTCCACGATGGTGACCAGCAGCCCGCCGAGCGACGCCGCCGCCAGGCTCCAGGCGATGGCCTTCTCCCGCGCCCGTTTGTCCGGGAACAATTCGGCCAACCAGGTCACCGCCGCCACCATCTCCACGCACACCCCGATGAACGTGGTGCAGCGGAACAGCACGAACTGCCACAGCTCGGTGCTGAACGCCGCCGCCAGCGGGGACAGCGAGTACGCCAGAATGCTGGCCACCATGATCGTCTTCCGCCCGAACCGGTCGATCATCCACCCGCCGAGCAGGCCGAACACCCCGCCACACAGGGCGGACAGCCACAGCAGGGTGCCGATCCACTGCCGCACCTTCGGGTCGTCGGCCGGCACCCGCATCAGGTCGGACAGCGCGCCGGTGCCGATCACCGGCAGCATGAGCAGTTCGTAGGTGTCGAACAGGAACCCGATGACGGCGATGGCCAGGACCAGGAAGCGGGTGACGGGGGCGAGCAAGGCGGGCGAACCGGGAGCGGGGGACGACACGGCGGCGGACTCCGAGACGGGATTGCGGGGCGGGAGTGTGGAGAGAGTACGGAACCGGGTCTGAGAGTGGTAGGCACACTCCGTGTGCCGTGAGCCAGCAACGGCACACGGAGTGTGCCTACCACTCTCATGCACGCACTACCAGCCGTAGCACCTGGGGGGTACACCGAAACCGGATCGGTTCCCGCCCGCTCAGCCCGCGGCCGACGGCCAGCACCGTGTCCCCCTTCTGGTACACGCCCATGTCGTGCCGTCGGCCGTAGTAGCACGGGGTGAAGATCGGGCCGATCACGGGGATGCGGATGCCGCCGCCGTGGGTGTGCCCGCTGAGCATCAGGTCGACGCCGTGCTCGGCGGCCCACGCGAAGTGGTCCGGGGTGTGGCTGAGGCACAGGCGGAACGGCCCGACCGGAGCGGTCGTCAGGTCCGGGCCAGGGCGGAACCACGGCATCTCCTGGCCGACCAGCACCACCGGCTCGCCGCGGACCGTCACCTGCTGCCAGCGGTTGCTCACCACCGTGTACCCGAGGTCCGTCAACTCCTGCCGCAGCCGGTCCGGGTCGTGGTGCCGATCATGGTTGCCGAGGATGGCCACACCGAGTTCGGTCCACCGCAATTTACCGAGCAGCGGGGCGAGCCACTCGTGGTGCGTGTCGGAGTCGAGGAAGTCGCCGACCAGGGCGATCACGTCTGGGGCGGGCAGCTTGGCCAGTTCGTCGAACACGGCATCGAACCACACGCGGGACGGGGTGCCGTGCAGGTGCAGGTCGGACAGCACCAGGACGGAAAGACCGTCGAGCGCTGGCGGCAGCCGGCGGAGCTTGAGTGACACCTCGGTGACATCGACGCGGAACACGCCGTTGAACGGCAGGCGGGTGAGGTGCCGGTGCTGGCCGTCCCCGCGGGCCGCCTCGCCGAGCGCCGGCCAGAAGTCGTGGGTGGTGGTGTGTTCGGACGCAAGGGCCGGCGGTTTCGGTCGCAGCAGTCGCATGATGGTGATGAACGAGAAGACGATGCCGCCGAACAACCAGCAGCCGAAGAAATAGAAGAAGGCTGGGTCCCACACCCACCCGGCCGTATCGACAGTCGGCCCTGGCAGAAAGAAAAGCAGCGGGAACGCCAGGATCACCAGCCCGGTGAACAGCCGCCACAGCTTGAGGAAGTATTTGTTGAGCGGCCGACCATACAGGTGGTTCATCACCGCCGTCCACAGGGCGGCGTGTCCGACCCAGGCGATTCCGGCCAGCGCGAGGAGGAGGACGGTCACTTCACCGGCACCAGGTTGTGCTCGAACTGGCGGGTGCAGTTCTCCCAGGTGTACTTCGTCGCCTCGGCGATGCACGCCTCGCGGTCGCCGGTGCGGAGCGCGGATTCGACCGCCTTCTCCAGGTCGTCGTCGCACTTGCCGAGTTGGTCGTTGGTGATGATGTCCACCGGGCCGGTGGCCGGGAACGCCGCCACCGGCACCCCGCACGCCAGCGCCTCGATCACCACCAGCCCGAACGTGTCGGTCAGGCTGGGGAACACGAACAGGTCGGCCATGGCGTAGCACGCGGCCAGGTCCTCGCCCGTCTTGTATCCGAGGAACTTGGCGTCCGGGTACTGCTTCTCCAGCCACGCCCGCGCCGGCCCGTCGCCCACCACCACCTTCGTGCCCGCCGCCTTCAACTTCAGGAACGCCTCGATGTTCTTCTCCGCCGACACCCGGCCGACGTACAGCAGGATGGGCCGCGGCCACGGGGCGTCCGCCTTCGGCCGTGGGCGGAACAGCTTGCCGTCCACCCCGCGGCTCCACCGGGCGATGGGGGCGGTGAACCCCCGCCGCTTCAACTCCGCCTCCAGACTGGGGGTGGCGACCATGAGCGGGGTGGCGGCGTTGTGGAACCAGCGGAGGACGCGGTACGTGAGCGTCTCCGGCACCCACGCCAGCCGCTTCAGGTACTCCGGGAACTTGGTGTGGTACGAGGTGCTGAACCGCCACCCGCGGTTGCGGCAGAACGCCCGCACCGCCAGCCCGAGCGGGCCTTCGGTGGTCACGTGGACGTGATCGGGTTTGAAGTTCAGGATGCGTTTCGCCAGCGGGCCGGTGCGGGGGAAGCAGACGCGGATTTCCGGGTAGAACGGCACCCCCACCGACAGCATGCCGGTCGGCTCGACCACGTCCACCTCGTGCCCGAACGCCCGCAGCGTCTGGGCGGTCATGTCCATGGTGCGGACGACGCCGTTCACCTGCGGGTACCAGGCGTCGGTGGCGAGGACGATGCGGGCCATGCAGGGGGCGACGGGGAGGTAAACCCTCTGTTCTATCGGCGGGTCTGGAGAGTGCTAGGCACGAAGACCTCACCCGGCTCACTCCGCTCGCCACCCTCTCCCAGACGCCCCTTCGGGGCTGGGAGAGGGTCGGAAGATCAGCCACCCTCTTCCTCCCCCTCTCCCGCCGGAGCGGAAGCTCCGGAGAACAGGGAGAGGGGGCCGGGGGGTGAGGTCTCGGCCGGCTACCGCAGCAGCCGCATCCCCGCCCACGCGCCGACCAGCCCGGCCAGCACCGACCCGAGCACATACCCACTCGCCGCCGCGTACCGCTGATCCTCGATCAACCCCAGGGTCTCGACGCTGAACGTGCTAAACGTGGTGAACCCGCCGCACACCCCGACGCCGAGTAGCGCCCGCCAGCCGGGGCGGTTGTGGCAGGCGACGACGAGTACCCCGAGCGCGAACGAGCCGACAACGTTGATGCCGAACGTGGCCCACGGGAACTGCTTCGCCCAGTCGTACTCGGCCAGCCGGGTGTTCACCCAGTACCGCAGGGTGGCCCCCGCCCCGCCGCCGACGAACACCAGCAGCGGGTACTTCCAGTCCGGCATGGAAACCCCACCCCTCAGCGCTTCAAGCGGATGTCGTAGTCCTCGGGCAGCGGCTGGCCGTCGCCGGTGCCGGGGGTCAGGGTCACGTCGGTGAACGTGAACGGCACCGACACCGCCTTCTGCTGCGTGCCGTGGAAGCTCACCGTCGCCACCGCCCGGCCATCGTTCGCCTGGGTGTTGCGGACAACATACTTCAGGCTCATCACCGTCAGGTACCGCCCGTCCTGCGACGTCTGGTACGCGGTGGTGGCGTGCTGCGTCACCTCCAACGGCTTGCCGACGGCGTCGGCGAACACCAGCCCGTGCCGGTCGGCCGCCGACCGGGCGGATTGCGGGGCCGCCTGCACGTGAACCGCCCGCCCGCCGGGGCCAGCCTGCAACCAGTACCCCTCGCCCGCGGCGCTGGTGTTCAGCGGGCGGACGGTGGTCGGGTCGATCTGGAGTGTCACTTCGACCAATGGGGCGGGCAGCTTCGCCTCGCCCGGCGGGATCACCTTCGCCCGCAGGTTGACGCCCGCGGTGGCCCCGGCTCCGCCGTCCTTCTCCCCCACCCCGACCGCCAGCACCTCGCCCGGTTCGGTCCACACCGTCCCCCGCACCACCCCGCGGACGGACTTGAGGGTGAGCGGCTTGCCGGAAACGGGGGCGGCGAGTGCTGCCAGTCCGACGGTGGCCGGGGCGAACGCCACCTCGCCGTCGCGGAGGCCGAGGCGGGCGCGGCGGAACTGGAGTTCGTCGTTGGCCAGCGTGTTGAACGACTTGGGGGTGAACGACTCCGCCGCCACCGGCTGCCCGTCCGGGCCGACCGCCTCGAAGACCACCGTCTCGGTCACCCGGTACCACTCCAGCTTCGGCTCGGCGAACACCTTCACCGCCAGCGGCAGGTGGCCGGGGGTGTACCGCTTGAGCAGATCGGCCGACGCCGGCGTCACCTCCACCCGCACCGCGCCGGACAGACACGCAGGAGTTGGCTTCGTTCCGCTCTGCGCCCTCAGCAGGACGGAGCCAAGAACCGGCGTCCTGGTTCCCAACATTTTCTCGATCTGGTCGATCTGAGCGGTCAGCTCTTCGTGCCGTCGGTTCACCAGTTGCAACTGTTCCGCAACCTGTTCCTTCTCGGACTTGTCGGTGGCCTGCGCGAGCTTCTGGGCCAAATGGACGGCCTGCGATTTCAGGGTGGCAGCCGACTCACGCGACTGCTTCATCTCTTTGCGGAGGGCTGTCGTCATGGCCTCGTTGGCTTCGGGCAACCGCGGCGAGCCGAGCCGGTCCGCGTTCGCTCCCACCACTTCCAGGCCCGCCTTCGCGGCCACATCCTGCACCTGCTCCCAGAGCGGCTTCTTCCCGCCGGCCGGTGTCACCTTCTGCGTCAGGATGGCCTGGTCGCCGTCGATCCGCAGTTGCACCCGACTCTGCTTCTCGATGGCATCGAACAGTTGCCACACGGTCTGTGTGGTGACGGGCAACTCGATCACAGTCGGGGCGAGGGCCTGCTCGTTCTCGATCCGTCGTGTGATGCGGACGACGAGTGCGGCGGCGCGTTCGGCTCGTTCGGGCGGGCCGGACTCGGCGGCGGTGCGAAGGGCAACGAGGGCCGGGGCGCCGAGGTCGTTCAGCCGCTTGCTCGCGGCTTCGCGGGTGGCGTAGTCCGGGTCGGCGAGTTGTTCGATCAGCTTGTGTACGTCGGCCGCCGCCGGCGGTGTGGCCTTCACGTCGGCGGTCATTCCGACCGCCGGCCACAGGACGGCCGCAAGCAGGGCGAGCCGGGTGCGGGTCATGCGAGCGCCTCGGCGGGCGGGACACCGGATACGACGCGACGGGGCGGCGAACCTCACCCCATCATGCCGAGGAATCCCGCGCCGGGCAAGCGTTTAGCCGCGACCCAACGGGGAGCGCGATTCCGCGCTCCCCGTTGGGTCGCGGCTACAAAGTCAATCCCGCATCCGCCGCATCTCGGCCTCGTACTTCTCCCGCCGCTCGCGGTTCCGCCGGGCGATGCCCGGCACCCACGTCGGCTGGGTGCTGTTCTTGTCGTCGAACAGGGTGAGCCACCGCTTGTACAGCTTGTCCCAGAAGCCGTCGGTGCCCAGGTTCGGGGTGGGGTACGGGGCGACCACCAGGTTCGGGTCCGGCTTCGGCCAGTTGTCCCCCTGGAACGGGGTGTTCGGCCGGCTGCCGTTGTACCCGCTCGGCGGCTGGCCCACCTTCGGCAGTTGCGACCCGGTCTGCGGCAGCCGGGTGCCCACCGGCTGCACCGACGGCGACCCGACCGCCTTGCCCGGCATGTTGCCCGAGGTCGGCGTCTGGGCCGCCGCCCCCCCGCCCAGCAGCCCGGCGAGGGCCAGCACCATCATCCCGCGCATCACGCACCCCCCGTGCGGACGGAATCGGTCATCAGGCCGCGGGTATGCCAACCCCCGCCCGGCCGGTCAAGGGAAAATCAAGGCGGTTGGGACGTGAAGACGACCTCACCCCCCGGCCCCCTCTCCACTTTGGAGAGGGGGCCGGGGGGTGAGGTTCTCGAAGATCCCAACAATGCACTCACGTCGCGCCGTTCGCCGGAACGCCTCCCCGCCGCATAATGACCGCACCCGTCCGCCGGACTGCCGCTTCATGCCCGCCGACACCCCCGAGCCGATCGACCCGTTCCTGACCGCCCTGGTGCGGGTCGGGCTGCTCACCCCGGAGCAGCGGCGGGAGATGGCGGCGTGGGCGGCGGAGTTCAAGGCGGGGCGGGCGGCGGTGGCCCGCGAGTTGATCCGCCGCGGGTGGGCCACGGCGTACCAGATGAAGGAGGCGGCCCAGGGGCGGTTGCACGAGCTGACCATCGGCCCGTACCTGGTGTCCGACGTGCTCGGCGAGGGCGGGATGGGGCGGGTGTACCACGCCAAGCACACCCGACTGGGGCGGGACGTGGCGGTGAAGGTGATTCGCAAGGACAAGCTGACCAACCCGCAGACGCTCCTGCGGTTCGAGCAGGAGATCCACGCCGCCGCCCAGCTCTCGCACCCGAACGTGGTGCTGGCGTTCGACGCCGAGACGGCCGACGGCAACCTGTTCCTGTCGATGGAGTACGTCGAGGGCACCGACCTGACCAAGCTGGTCGGGCGGAACGGGCCGATGCCGATCGCGCAC
Organism: Gemmataceae bacterium; assembly: GCA_947474875.1. Taxonomy (GTDB): domain Bacteria; phylum Planctomycetota; class Planctomycetia; order Gemmatales; family Gemmataceae; genus JALHQU01. The sequence goes on along the minus strand of CANJKY010000145.1, from coordinate 203 downwards.
GCCTGCGACGCCGTCCGCCAGACGGCGCTCGGGCTACAGCACGCCTTCGAGCGGGGGATGGTGCATCGCGACATCAAGCCGAGCAACCTGCTGTACACCCCCCGCGGGCAAGTGAAGGTGCTCGACTTCGGGCTGGCCATGCTGTACCACCCTGCCGCCCGCGGCGGGGACGCGGCCACCCGCGTGACGCAGGACGGGTTCGT
>CANJKY010000144.1 GCA_947474875.1 Gemmataceae bacterium | reverse complement strand
TTCCGATTGCCCCGCCGGGGTACGAGTTGCACGAGGAGGTCGGCCGCGGCGGCATGGGCGTGGTGTTCCGCGCCCGCGACCTGGGGTTGAACCGCGAGGTGGCGGTGAAGGTACTCCAGGAGCGGTTCGCCGCCGGCTCGCCGACCGCCGCCCGGTTCGTCGAAGAGGCGCAGATCACCGCCCAACTCCAGCACCCCGGCATCCCGCCGGTGTACCACGTCGGCACCCTGCCGGACGGCCGCCCGTTCCTGGCACTCAAACTCATCAAGGGGGACACGCTCGACACCCTGCTCAAGGCCGACGGGCCGAACTCCACCCGGTGGCTCGGCGTGTTCGAGGCAGTGTGCCAGGCGGTCGGGTACGCGCACAGCAAAGGGGTGATCCACCGCGACCTGAAGCCGGCTAACGTGATGGTCGGCAGCTTCGGCGAGGTGCAGGTGATGGACTGGGGACTTGCCAAGGTGCTGGCGGCGAGCGGGGGGCGTCAGCGCCCCGATTCCGCCGACCCCGAGGCCACTGTCGCCCCGTCGGTCGTCCGCACCACCCGCGACTCGGACGGCAGCTACACCCAGGCGGGTAGCGTGCTCGGCACCCCGGCGTTCATGGCCCCGGAACAGGCGGTCGGTGACACGACCCAGATCGGCACCCGCAGCGACGTGTTCGGGCTGGGCGCCCTCTTGTGCGTGCTGCTCACCGGCAAGCCGCCGTTCGACGGCACGGACGCGGAGAGCGTCCGCATCAACGCCATGCGTGGGAAGACGGCCGACGCGCTGGCCCGGTTGGACGCGAGCGGGGCCGACCCGGACCTGATCGCCTTATGCAAGCGGTGCCTGAGCGTCGAGCCGGTCGACCGGCCGGCGACCGGCGATGAGGTGGCGGCGGCTGTGGCTACCCTCCGCCGGGTGGCGGCCGTGCGAGCCGAGCAGGCGGAACGGGAGAAGCATGCCGCTGAGGTGCGCGAAGGCGAGCAGCGTAAGCGGCGGAAGGCGCTCCAGTGGTGGGCGTCGGCGGTGGTGTCCGTGCTGATGATCGGCGGGATGAGCACGCTAGTCATGTGGAACCACGCGGACATCCAACGCAAGGTGGCCGATTTCGAGCGCGGACTGGCTGATCAGATGTACCAGAAGGCGGAGAAGGCCCGCGAGGATGCGGAGGCGGCCGAACTCACCGCCGTCAGCAAAGGCGCCGAGGCGTTGAGGGCCCAAATCAAGGAGGAGAAGGCGAGACGTGCAGAAGAGACGGCGCGGAAGAACGCAGAGGCCGCGCTGGCGGAGAAGGCGAAGGCGGTAATGCGGGCGGACGGGCTGCGGCTGGCGGCGGAGGCCACGGCCGTCGGGCCGTCCGACCCGGCGCTGGCCCTGCTGCTGTCGGCCGAGGGGGTGCGAAAGCACCCTCACCACCTCACGTTCGCCGCGCTGTACTCCGCCGCCGGCTCGTGCCGGGAACTGCGGACGATCACCGCCCGGAACCTCGTCGGCCACGCGGCCCTCAGCCCGGACGGCAAGCGGGTGCTCGTGTCCCGCACCTTGCTGACCCACCCCGAACCCGCCGTCACCATCCACGACGTCGACACCGGGGGACAACTTGCCGGCTGGAAGGGGGTCGGGCTGCCGGTCGAGGCCGCGGTCTGGAGCCCGGACGGGAAGCGGGTGGCGGTGGCCGTCGAGGGGGCCTCCCTGGTGCGGTTCACCGACCAGATACAGCCGGACGCGGCCGTGTTCACCGACCGCACCGTGTTCGTGTTCGACGCGGCCACCGGCACGGACGTGTTCCACCTGCGGGGAAAACACACGCAGCGGGTAGTGTCGGTGCGGTTCAGCCCGGACGGCAAACGACTGCTCACCGCCAGCTGGGACGGCACCGCCCGCATCTGGGACGCCGGCACGGGTGAACACCTGCACGCCCTGGAGGGGCACGAGTGCTCCCTGCTCACGGCGGCGTTCAGCCCGGACGGCAAGCGGGTGCTCACCGTTTCGGCCAACAGCCGTCGCCAGTCACTTTACGATGACGATCTGAAGCGGTTACAGCCGCCGGCTGCCGTCGACCCGGGGCCGGCGGTCCGACCGACCGGGGCCGGCCACAGCCTGGGCGGCGCGACGCGCCGGCAGAGCGGCGGGGAGACGAAACTGGCCCGGGTGTGGGATGCCGACACCGGCCAGCTAGTCGCCGCACTGACGAAAGCCCCGCCCACCGCCACCACATACGGCACGCACTGGGAGCCGTCGGCGTCGGCGTTCAGCTCGGACGGCGCGCGGGTGGCGGTGGGGTTCGGGAACGGCGTGGCGGCGGCGTGGGACGCGGCGGCCGGCGGGACCGAAAAGGTGGCCTTGAAAGGGCATGACGGTCACGTCCACGACGTGACGTTCAGCCCGGACGGCAGTTGGGTGGCCACCGCCGGCGCCGACAAGACCGCCCGGTTGTGGGACGCGGACAGCGGTGCCGAGATGGTCGTTTACCGCGGGCACCAGGCGGCTGTCACCGCGGTCCGATTCAGCCCGGACCGCCGGCGGTTGCTCACCGCCTCGGAGGACCGCACCGCCCGGCTGTGGGACGTGCCGGTCGGCAGTGTACTGGCCCAGTTTCTCGGGCACGCCAGCCCGGTCCGCAGCCCGGCGTTCAGCCCGGACGGGTCACGGGTGGTCACCGCCGGGGAGTTCACCGCCCGCATCTGGACGGCCGGTCCATTGCCGGACGTGTCTCGCACGATCCGGGCCCACGACAAGCCGTTGACCGCCCTGGCGTTCAGCCCGGACGGGTCGAAACTGCTCACCGCGTCGAAGGACGAGACGGCGAAGGTGTTCGACCCGGCCACCGGCCGGGAACTGCTCGCCCTCGGCACCGGCCGCGAACTCGGCGAGGTGCGGCACGCGGCGTTCTCCGCGGACGGCAAGTGGGTGGTCACCGCGTCGCAGACCACCACCGCCGTGGCCAACGGTAAGGCGATCAACGAGTCGGCCGTCCACATCTGGGATGCGGCCACGGGGGCCGAGCGGTGTCAGTTCCGCGACCACAAGACCGGGGCTTTGTACTCCGTGTTCAGCCCGGACGACACGCGGGTGCTGACGGTGAACGACGGCGGCACCCAGAACCGGGGCGGGGCGTTCTCCGGCTCGCGGAGTTCGTCCGAGGATGCCGGGGTCGTCCGGGTGTGGGATGTGGCGACGCAGCGGTTGGTGTTCACGGCACCGGAGCGGAGCGTTCAGAACGTCAGCCCCGAGTTCTCGCCCGACGGCCGGTTCCTGATTACCCAGCCCTGGAAGGGCGGGCCCACCCTGCTGGACGCGGCGGACGGCCGCCCCGTCCGCACCTTCCCCGCCGACATCCGCCCCGACGCCGTCTCACTCAGCTCGGACGGGCGGCGGGTGGTGGTCGCCGAACGGTCCAGCCCGACCGGGCTGTACACCCTTGATGGCGAGCGGGTGGCCACGCTGGACGACGGGCCGAACGGGGCGGTGACGGTGCGGTTCAGTCCGGACGGGCGGAAGGTGCTGACCGTCCCCGACGGTCCGGCGACGAAGGTGACCGTTTGGGACGCGGGCACAGGTAAGCGGCTGGCCACCCTCGCCGGGCACGAGCATCTCGTGTACACGGCCGTGTTTTCGCGGGACGGCCGGCGGGTGGCGACCGGGTCGGCCGACGGCACCGCCGCCGTGTGGGACGCCGACACGGGGGCTCTCGTCGCCGTGTACATGGGGCACCCCGGCCTGGTGAAGTTCGTGGCGTTCCACCCGAACGGCGAAATGGTGGCGACCGGGTCCACGGACGGGGTGGTGCGGGTGTGGTCGCTCGACCCGGTGGCCGACGCCCTCCGCCGCGCCCCGCGGTCGTTCACCCCGGCGGAAAAGGCGCGGTATGAGGTGAAGTGACGGTCACGCCCGCTGCCGTTCGACGGCGGCGGTGAAGATGCGGCGGATGAGTTCGGCGTGGCTCACCCCCACCGCCTTCGAGATGAGGATCAGGTCGCTGGAGATCGGGTTCAGGCCGGGCAGCGGGTTCACCTCGATGAAGTACGGCACGCCGTCGCGGATGCGGAAGTCGATGCGGGCCACGTCCCGGCAGCCGATCGCCTCGAACGCCGCCAGCGCCTCCTGCTCCAGCCGCTCCCGCACCGCCGTCGGCAGCTTCGCCGGGCACTCGTAGGTCACGAGCTGTTCCCAGTTCCGCTTCACCTCCAGGCTGTACACGAACTTGTCGGTGGCCGTGTTCGGCACCACCCGCATGGCCCCCAGCACCTCGGGCGGGTCGTTGCCCACCACCCCGACCGTCACCTCCTCGCCGGCGATGAACTCCTCCACCAGCACCGGCTGGCGGTAGTTCGCCCACAGCTCGGCCACCACCGGCCCGAAGTCCTCCGCCCGTTCGATCAGGCAGCGGTTGCGGATGCCCTTGCTCGACCCCTCGCACACCGGCTTGGCGATCACCGGTACGGCCAGGTCGTGGGCGGCGAGCAGGGCGGGGAACTCGGCGTAGTCGCCGTCGTAGGGGGCTGGCGGCGGGGCGAGGACGAACCCCTTCGGCAGCGTGACGCCGGCCTCGCCGACCACCCGCCGGGTCATGTCCTTGTCCAGCGCCGCCGCCAGCGTGAGCGGGTCGGACCCGGTGTACGGGATGCCGAGCATCTCGCACACCGCCGGCACGCGGGCCTCGCGGTTGCGGCTGGTGCCGGTGCCCTCGGCGATGTTGAACACGAACTCCGGCGGGTCAGACAGCAGGATTTCGACGAGCTGCTTGCCATCGCCCAGTTCGACCGGCGTGTGCCCGAACTGCCGCAGCGCGTCGGCGATGGCGGTGATGGTGACCGGGCTGTCGAACTCCTCGTGCGCGTCGTCCGGGGCGCCGGCCGGCAGGGAGTCGGGCTTGAGGGTGAAGGCGATGCCGACGCGCATGGGAGGAACCTCAACAACAAAGCCCACGGACGGCTGTCCGTGGGCTTTTCGGAACACGTGTCATTCTCACCCGTTCGCCGCGTGCTGGCCGTTCATCAGGGGCAGCGGCAGGATGGCCGACCCCCGTCGCGGCTCCGGGGTTTCCGCGTGACTACCGCACCCGGCCGGGGCGTCGTCGATCAGTTGCAGCTTCCGCCGGCGGGCCATCCGCTCGTTCCCCTCCGGCATCAGGCTGGTCTTGTCCCCCTGGATCAGCCCGCTGACCCCGCGGGTGGGGGTGCGGGTGATGGTGCCGGGCTTGTCCTCCGCCTGGTAGCGGACGAGCATGCCCTCGTAGTTCCGCAGGATGACGGCGTCGTCGCTCATGCTCACCATGTAGTTGGGCATGAGCGGGATCTTGCCGCCGCCGTGCGGGCTGTCCACCACGTAGGTGGGGATGCCGATGCCGCTCATGTGCCCGCGGAGGCCTTCCATGATCTCCAGCCCCTTCCACACGCTGGTGCGGAAGTGGCCGGCTCCGGTGACGGGGTCGCAGTGGAACAAGTAGTACGGCCGCACCTTGATCCGCAGCAGCCCGCGGAGCAGGTTCCGCATCGTCTGCAGGCTGTCGTTCACCCCCTTCAGCAGCACCGAGTGGTTGTTGATCATCATGCCGCGGCGGAGCAGGCTGCGGCACACGCGGGCGGCTTCCGGGGTGATCTCCCGCGGGTGGTTGAAGTGCGTCTGGATGTACACCTTCTCGGCCGATTCGAGCAGCGACAGTAGTTCCTCGTCGTACAGCCGCTGCGGGAGCGTCACCGGCACCCGCGTGCCGATGCGGATGACATCGACGTGCGGGATGGCCTTCAGGTTCTCCAGGTAGTACCGCAGCTTCGGGATGGGTAGCGTCAGCGGGTCGCCGCCGCTCACCACCACGTCCTTGATCTCCGGGTGCCGGCGGATGTACTCGATCATCCGCTCGTCGTCCTTGCTGATCCCCTCCCACCCGCCGCGGGTGAGCGTCGCCCGCTTCCGCGTGCAGTACCGGCAGTACATCGTGCAGTTCGGCGTGGTCAGCATCAGCACCCGGTCCGGGTACCGGTGCGTCAGCCCGTTCACCGGCGAGTCCTTGTCCTCTTCGAGCGGGTCGTCCAGCTCGAACCCGCCCTCGGCTTCGAGCGGCGACGGGACGGACTGCAACCGGATGGGGTCGTCCGGGTCGTCCGGGTTGATGAGCGAGAAGTAGTACGGGGGGATGGCCAGCTTGTAGTCGGCTTCCAGCTTGCCGATGGCTTCCAGTTCGTCGCGGGTGAACGGGAGCAGTCCGCGGAGCTGGCGGACGGACCGGATCGAGTTCGTCTGCTGCCACTTCCAGTCGTCCCACTGGTGGTCGGGCACGTCCTTCCAGATGGGGTGGCGGCGGGGGGTACTCGGGGGTTCGTCGTCGAGGCCGCACGAGACCGGGTCGGGGGAGGTCGTGCGGGACGGAGGCAGCGGAGCCGTCGCCTCGGAGTTGGGGAACATAAAGCCGATGACCTCTCGGGGTCTTCACCCGGCGGGCCGCGACGACCGCGGGCCGCACACCGGGGAGTGTCGTCGGGTCGCGTGAGGTGAGCGAGCGACGCACTTTAAGAACGAATAGTAACGCACCGGCATGGAAATACAAGTTGCGGACGCGGTCGGTGCGCGAAGTTCTCGGCAGTCGGGTGGCGCAGCCGATACCATCCACACCGAATAGTGGCGCCGCTCTCGGCTTATCGACCCGGCGGCGTGACCACGTTGACGAATTCGTGAAGCGAAGGCAATGGACGTTGACGGTGTGCGCCTCAGCCGGGCAGCACCAGCACCTTGCCGGTGAGCGTGCCTGCCCCGCCGACCGTGTTCTCCTCCTGGAGTCGGTGCGCTGCCGCCGCCTCGCTCAGCGGCAACGTCTTGCCGATCAGCGGCCGCAGTTTGCCGCTCGCCGCCCACGAATTCATGTCGTTCGCGCACGCCCGCTGCTCGTCCGCCGTCATCGCGAACATGACGAACCCGAACAGCGACAGCCCCTTCACGTAGAACGGGCCGTTCGGGAACACCGGCCGCGCCTGCCGCCCGGCCATGACCACGATCCGCCCTCGCGGGGCCATCATTTCAATCGTGCGGTCGAGGTCAGCCGGCGGCAGTGTCTCGAAGTACACGTCCGCGCCGCGGCCGCCGGTCGCCGCCTTCACCGCCGCCGCCACGTCCTCGGTCTTGTAGTTGATGACGGTGTCGGCCCCGAGCTGTTTCGCCAGTTCCGCCTTCGCCCCCGACCCGACGGTGGTGACGACGTTTGCCCCCACCGCCTTCGCCATCTGCACCACACACATGCCCACCCCACCGGTGCCGCCGTTCACGAACACCGTTTCGCCGGCCTTCAGGTTGGTCCGCCAGAACAGCCCGAGGTGCGCGGTGATGCCGACCAGGGCGAGAGCGGCCGCGTCCGTCTCCTTCACCCCGGCGGGCAGCGGGTACAGGTAGTCTTCGTGCGTGCAGCAGAACTCGGCGAACGTGCCCTGCCGTCCGAGCACCCCCTGGTTACTGCCCCACACCCGGTCGCCCACCTTGAACCGTTTCACGTCCGGCCCGACCGCCTCGACCGTGCCGGCCAGGTCGCAGCCGGGGATGAACGGTTTGGGCAGCGGCATCGCCACCTTGCCGGCGCGGATGTACGTGTCGATCGGGTTGACGGCGGCCGCGGCCACCCTCACCCGCACCTCGCCGGCCTGCGGTTCGGGGGTGGGCAGGTCGCCGAACTGGATCACCTCCGGCCCGCCGGTGGCGTCGAAGAACGCGGCTTTCATGGGATGGCTCTCAGGGTGGC